>JALVCR010000045.1 GCA_027009865.1 Campylobacterales bacterium | reverse complement strand
AGATATCGCCTGATAATCTATAGGATCATATTTAAGATGCGCCCAGTGAGGCTCTTCCATCTTTTTCCATATATGATAGGCTTGCAGCCTCATATTGGTCATCCATTCAGGCTCTCCCTTTTTTTTGGAAAGATAGATAATGATATCCTCATTTAATCCTTCCGGAGCCCTATCCTCCTCTACATCTACCGTAAATCCAAGCTCGTAATCTTTCGATACGATATCATGGATCTTTTGCTCTTCGGATTTTTTTTCCATCAATTTTTCTCCAAATTTCATTCTCTAAATTAAGACAAAATATATCCTAATTAAGATAAAAATACTCTTAATTAAAGAAGTTCTATTTATTCATAATAAATGGATAAGAGAAAAGGGGCAAATATTTTATTTTAAAATTATCACCTTTTCAAGCAATTGTAAAATTTGAAGAGGTATTAAATTTTCATTATATATCATAATATTTCAATATTTACATTAAATCTATTGATAAATTTTTTAAATCCTTTATCAAAAGTTAATAGCTTTTGACACTTATAACTATCAGCAAACATTATATGATAAAAATCAAAAGAATTTTTAAATATATCACTACTCTTTAATAATAAAATTAATTTATTATGAAAGCCATCTTTTTCATCTTTAACAAACTCTTTAAAAAGGCGTAGTGAATTTTCTATTTTTTCTCTTTCTTCCTTTGCTTTATTCATTACAAATACATATTCTAAAAGATTTAAATTTGAAAGAAGTAAACTCTCATCTTTTAATAACTCTTTTAGTATCCCTATTGCTTTGTCCTGTTGACTTTGGGTATCAACTTTTGAAAGAGTAGCATAAAGTAAAACATTAGTATCAAGATATATCATTACTTAACTCATTATGAGGATGTAAGATAGTATTTTTGTCAACTTTAATACTATTTTTGCTTTTATGGTTAATAATTTGCTCAAATTGCTCTAACCGTCTATTTCGTATGCTTGATAATGTAGTATCTTTCTCATCAATAATTATTTCCAATCCATCATTTTTAAAATGATTTAAAAACCATAATATTTTTTCATATAACTGTTTATTAGGTATATTTAATTTAATAGTCATTTACCACCCTTTTTAATCTTACTTTTTATAAATATATCTTAGTATATTTTATACTTCTTTTTCAAGTCAATCTACTTCAAAAAATGTTAGAATAATTCTTTAGCAACATAAGGAGAACAAAATGAAGAAACTAATTCTTGGAATCGGGATTCTGTCCGCTACTTTGATATTTGGCAAAACGATAGAGATAACTCCCAAAAATGCGTATCAAATAAAAAAGCTTTTAAAAAATGCAAAGCCGGGAGATGAAATAGTTTTTGAAGATGGAATTTACAAAAGAATCCCTAAAATTAAAATAAGCGGGAACAAAGCAAATCCGATAGTTATAAGAGGCGGCGAAAAAACTTTGATTAAAAATCCCGTTTTTATAAAAGGAGATTATTTAATTATAAAAAATCTATATATAAAAGGAAATGCTGATAAAATTAACTATAATCAAGTAATTAAAGAGTGGTGGAACCCAAGCAATGAGATTAAAAAATCGGGACTCTACATAGAAGGCCGCCATGTTTTGGTAAAAGATAATGTTATATGCAATTTCCCCGGAAGCGGTCTTAGGATAATCAAAAAAAGCGATTATGTAACTGTAAAACACAATATAGTCTGCAATAACGCATGGTGGTCAACAGGCGGAACGGGAGGTCTTATCGTAAGAAACATAATCCAAAGCGACAATTCAAAAAAAGATAAGATAAAAATTTTGAATAATTTAATCTTTTCAAATGAGAGCAGAATCATTTCTCATGTCTATCAAAAAGGCTTTACAAAGATGGTAATAGATGAGGGAGAGGGGCTTTTGATTCAGCAAAAATCGGATAAAGACACGATAAAAAACGGCCACTATAACGGAGGCTTTCTGGTAAAAAACAACCTTCTTTTATATAACGGAAAAGCTATATCTATTAATAAAGCCAATAATGTAAAAATTATTAAAAATACTCTCTATAAAAACGGAACGACGGTTACGGGAAAAGCGGGAGGCATAGTTTTAAATACGACAAAAAACGATATTATAAGAAATAATCTGATAGTTCCCTCCAAAGGAAAAGATGCCATTAGAAAATTTCTTGCCAAAAATATTATCGAAAAAAATAATTTAATCTCTTATGAAGATAGAAATATCGATCTAAGCTCTTTTGAGGATATGCTTAGAAAATATAACTTAAAGGTAAAGCCTACAAACTACAAAGTAAATCTTAAAAAACAGATTTTAGACATCTTAAAAAATATTCCCAAAACCGATAAAACATCCTTTGAGCTTGAAGGAAACAGGCTTAATATTTATAATATAGACAATAAAAAAATCAAAGCTCTCCCTAAAAATTATATGCTTATTATTCCAAAAGAGTATATAAAAGATGTTAAAGCTTATTTAAAGCTTTAATCATATAAAAAGGCAAAGAGGAAATTAAACCTCTTTTGTCTTTGTAATTTAAATAACAAACCCCTCTTTTATCTCTTCAATTCCCCCGGTTAAAATTTCAGGATTTTCAATTCCGTAAATCTTATACAAAGTGGCCGCTATCGCAAAAGGCTCAAAATAGTATGAATTTTTTTTAGGTTTTAGATACATTCTATTAATCGCTCCCACGCTTGGAAGATAGGTCTCGCCCACTATACCGAGATGATTAAAATAGTTTTTTCCCAAAAAGAAGAAAACATTTTGATTATTGCCGTGATCCCACCCTTTTGCACTGTTTAGATTTACATTTCTGCCAAAATCTCCAAATATCAAAATATTTATCTCTCCATCTTTTTTCAAAGCCTTTATATGGGCTATCGCAGCTTTTATGGCACTAAACAAAGATACCATTCTAACGGGATAGTCTCTTGCTTCGTTATGATCATCCCATCCGCCAAGCCCGTCGCTTCCTATTGTTACAACTTTGGTGTCGGGATTATTTGCGCAAAGATTTACGGCTACTTTCAGTTTATCGGCAAAGGAGTCTCTATCTGGATATTTTACCCCTTCAGGAAGAGAGGCATTTTTTAAATTATTTATAAACTCTTCAAGCTCCACTCTTTTATCGAAATTACTCTTTATTGCTCCCTCTTTATTTCTCTTTTGAGCCAGAATATCCATAGCGATATCCAAAGCCGCTCTTTTATCTCTATAATTTTTATCTTCTCTCTCCTCTTTTGTATAATAATAAGATCTATCCGTCCATCTTCTCTCATACGGATTGCTAAGTTTTCTGTCTATAGAGACGGGAGTTAGGAAAGAGGGCCTCTTTTCGTAAGATCTATAAAATATATTATCCCCTTCCATCGTAACGAAAGGAAGCTTGGAATTTTCATCTATAATTTTGTTTTGATATAAGATATCCCCTATTATGGAAAAAATTCCTGGAGTATCTTCATCGTTGTTTATCCCTCTTTGATTTTGAGAAACACACCTTCCGTGAGATTTGTTATTCTCTTCATCTCTTAAAGCAGAATAGCAGGTTCTAAAGATATTCATATCCCCGCTTGATAAAAGCTCTTCCATAATATCGCCTCCAGCCTCTCTCCAAAAGCCGTTTTCCGTTGGAGTTATCCCCCTAAAATAGCTATCATAATCGCTTTGAGAATTTTGCTTTATCTCCTCTATATTCGTTAAATTTCCTCCAAGCTCGCTTGCTCCGCCATATAAAAAGATTACAATAGTCTGGGCAAGATTTTTCTCATAAACTCTTTTGTTAAATTTAATATTTGAATAATCAGATTTTGCGAAAGAGTATCTTGGAAACAGCAAAGCAGAGCCTAAAATAGCGCTTTTTTTAATAAAATCTCTCCTATTCATCACCAACCCTTTTATATGCATAAAGCTCTCTTAATCTTGATATATAATCCAAAATTATAACTGCGGCGTTGCTTCTATTATCTATTTTAAAAAGATCAAATTGAGAGTTGAATTTGCCATCTTTTAAAAAGTGATTTAAAAAGAGATCCATCTCCTCTTTATCCGCCCTTCTTCCCAAAATATTTAAAAACAGATAATCTATAAGTTTTTTAGCAAACTTTTCATGCTCGTTAAACATCACCCCGTCAAAATGCTCATCAGATAAAAATCTGCTTCTTATCCATCCGTTATTCCCCCAGTCGTAATTGTTTATCTTATCATCGCTTACATTTTTCAACAAAAGCTCTTCCCTTGCAAATTTATGATAAGCCATAAAAGAGTGCGTATCCAAAGGAACCTCTGCTCTTTTTCCAAGTTTATACTTCATAGAAGCCTGCCCCATATTTTCAAGCGCCTCTTGAAATCTTATAAAAAGATATTTGTCATTTTTATAATTAATCGATTTTACAATATGAAAAAATAGCTCTTCAGCGCTTTTTATCTTTTGGGAATTTAAAAGATACTCTTTTGAAAAAACGATTTGAAGCAAGATATCTTGCCAAGTTTGAGGATTTGAAGAGACGATTTTATCTCTAATCTCTATTTTGCGGCTCTCTTTGTATTTGGGAAAAAAGATATCCACAATCCTTTTTACAACCGTTTTTAAAAATATATCGCTCTTTACCATCTCTCTATAAAAATCAAATCCGTTATAAATAGTCGTGCCAAAAAGATGCAAGGGCTTTCTATTTTCGTTTAAATCTATCACCAAAGTATCGTAATCTCTATCAAGCTTCCAGTTTTTAAGGGCAGTAGCTGCGATAGGAACGTGAGAATCGTCATAATCCATAGTAAAAATCTCTAACATCTCTCTTGCGT
>JALVCR010000044.1 GCA_027009865.1 Campylobacterales bacterium | reverse complement strand
CCATAATTTTTCTATGTCTAAGCAGAAAGAAAAAAGCTCTTTTAAACCAAGATATCCCATATTTTTGGGCTATATCATATCTTACCTCTTCTATTACCATATCTACGGGCAAATCGTTTGGACAGACATCGGTGCAGTGGGTGCAAAGAAAGCAGCTTTCAAAAATATCTTTGGCATTTTTATCCAATTCAAGCTCGCCTCTTTTGTAAGCTCCCAACAAATCCAAAAATCCTCTTGGACTTGTAACCTCGTCGCTGTTTACCAAATGAATGGTGCATCCGGGAATACATTTACCGCACTTTATACAGCTGTCGCTAACTTTTGTAAAATCAAAAATCTCTGCCAACTTTCAGCCTTACTTTTTTGTTAGATTTATAACAAAATTATCCTTTGAAACCTTTAAGAGGAGAATTATTATAATACTGTTTGGTTTTATAAATCTGTTCGTGTAAACAGATGAGAAAGGGCAATTAATAAATACACCGCCGAAAGATACGCTTTGGATTATTGCAAACAATACAGCGGAACAAACTGCAAACTTCTCGTTTCCATATGCGCTAATGGGAGATAGAGGTTTTCTATCTCCTATGAATTATTTATTAAGATAAATTAGAATTTTTGTCTTGTAAATATGTAAAAATTTAATTAAATTAAAGGATAGTAATATCTTCCATTGGATAGTGTTTTTTATTATATGTCCATAAAGTTAAATTATGAATTTTAACAGTATCTAAAAATACTTTCATTTAATTATCCTGCTTTTATTTCTTATTTCATCAACATAATTAGTAGCATCTACATCTTTAAAACTTTCTAATGGAGTTAGATTATCTATAAATTGAGATAAATTATTTTTTTTATATCTATTTAATTCTTTTTTTACAGCTTCTCTAATAAATTCTGACATTGAAATATTTAGATTTTTTGCAGTTTTTTTTAATTCTTTTAAGAGATTGTCTTCTAAATAGATTTGGGTTCTTTGCATAGCTTTCCTTTATACATCATTATATCATTTATTTAATAAAATTCATAATCAACTTAACCAATAATTCTTTTTCCTATGGTCTTGAATTAGCAACAAAAAGAGTTAATAAAACTAATTAAATCTAAACTACTTTACGGTATCAAAATATAGAGAAAATTTCTCTATTAAAATATTGTATTTTTGGATTTTTTCTTCAAGTTTTTGTATTTTTAAAGAGTTAGAAAGAGATTTTAAATCCCAATTGGTCTTCATTCCGGCTTTCACCTGCTCTTTGGTAAAATCATATAACTCTTTATAAAGCTTCTCTCTTTTTTTAGCAAGTTCTATTTTCTCTTCATAGCTTTTAATGGAATTTAATCTTTTGTCATATTCTAATGAAAGCTCTCTTTCTCTATCCTCTTTTAGGAGTTTGCTTTGCAAATAATTTAATCTTGAAATTTCAATATCTCTTTTTTCGTTATAATCGATCGGCATTTTTACATTGAAACCGAAACTGTAATCTCTCCCATCCTCTTTAGAAAAAGATGAAATATTTTGATATCCAAATCTGCCGTCAAACGAAACTTTCGGAAGATATGAAGCTTTTTTTACAGAGAGAGCCTCTCTTTTAGCATCAATTTCGCTTCTTTTTATCAAAATTTCTATGCTGTTTTTTATATACTCCTCTTTTGACAAAAGAGGAATATCTTCATACTTCATTTCTAAAGATGCTCTATCTCCAATAAGCTTTTTTAATTCAAAAACCTCTCCCTTTAAAATATTTTTCAAAGTTACTATATCTTCTCTTGTCTCATCTTCCCTTAAAACAGTCTCGTTTAATCTTGCAATATCAGCGTTTCCTGCTTTAAACTTCTCTTTTACTATCAAAACGTCTATTTTTCTATTTTCCAAAAGAAGCTTTAACTTTTCTAATTTTAAATTATCCCTCTCTATCTGAGCCTTTAAAATATAAGCTCTCTTTATAAGAGAAGCCCTTTTTAAATCTATATTCAAAAGATTGGAATTTCTCAAAGCTTTCGCATACTCTATTGCATAAAATATTCCCCCGCTTCTAAAAAGATCCTGCCTCCAGGAGATATAAAAATCTCTTATTTTTGTCCCAACTCCTCCAACTGGAGAATTTTTGGAAAAGGATGCGTTTATATAAAGAGGGGATATCCATTTGGTTTTCTGTTTTTTAGCCTCTTTTTCTGCTATCTCTTTTTGAAAATTAAAAAGCTTCTCTTTCTCTTTTGACAAAATATCTTTTGAAAAAAGAGTAGAGAAAAAAAGCATTAAAGCTATAAAAACTCTCATTTTCTTCTTATCTCCACATCGACAAGCTTTCCGTAAGGAAGTTTTTCAAAGCTTACAAGCTCCACTCTATAAGATGAGATATATTTAATATCTGGAGAATTAAAAGCTTTCTCAACTTTAAAACCGCTTTTCTTTCCATCTATTAAAATATCGCTGTTTGAGAGATTTTCTCTATCTTTAGAATCTACAAAAATTACTATTCTGCTTCCGTTTTGATTTTCCAAATCCATAAGCTTGGCTCCGATATTTACAAACTCCCCCTCTCTTACATAAATTTTTTTGATATACATATTTTTGACAGAAATTATCTTTTTGGAAATCCTGTCTTTAAGTTCCGCAATTATATTTAAAAGGTCTTCTCTTTGCATCAAAAGATTTAAAAGCTCGTTTTTATACCTCTCTTTTGTAAAGAGATTCTCCCCTCTTAAATTTTTTATCCTATTATATTGGGCTCTTTTTATCTCTATAAGCTCATTTAAAATCTTAAGTTTATTTTGGAAATTTTTAAGCTTTTTGCTCTCCAAAGCATGGTCTATCTCTATAACCTCTCCGTTTGCCTCTTTGCTCTCTTTATTTAAAAAAACTTTGACAACTCTTCCCGAAACTTCGCTTTTTACAGTTATCTTATCATAAGGCTCTATTTTGGCTTTATAGACTCCCGCCGCCAAAACAAAAGGAAAAAACAAAATTATAAATCTCCTCATCCCTATCCTTTCAACTCTATTTTATTAACAACGGCGTAGAGAGCCGGCAGATAAATAAGATTCAAAACCGTTCCCCACAAAAGCCCAAATCCCAAAGATACGGCTATTGGCTGAAGAATAACGGCTTGTCCCGTAGCGTAAAATATTAAACTAAAAAGCCCCAAAAAGGTTGTAATAGAAGTTATCAAAATAGGTCTTAATCTAAGTTTTGCCCTCTCAAAAAATTCAAAAGCCTTATTGGTTCCATGCAAAAAATCAAGCATTATTATTCCGTCATTTATAACTACCCCTGCAAGCCCCAAAAGCCCTATCATAGAAGGCATTGTAAGATTTATTCCAAGCAGTTTGTGGCCTAAAAAAGCCCCAAGCAAAGAGAGGGGAATAACAGACATTACCATAAGAGCGTATCTTAATTTCGGGAAAATAAAAAGAAGAGTTATCAAAATCAAAAACAGAGCCAAAATGACAGCTATCTTCATATCGTGGGCAAGCTGCCTGTTTTTCTCTTTCTCTCCATAAAATTTAATCCCTATCCCTCTTTTTTTAATCTCTTTTAGATAAGGAGAGAGCCTATTTAGCATCTCTTCGGGAGTGATTATATGCTTATCCACATTTATAAAAAGAGATTTGACAACCTCCCCGTCTCTTTTTTCTATCTTCTCATAATCTCTTTTTACAATAAAATCGGCAATATCTTTTAATTTCACCCACTTGCCATCTGGAGTTTGAAGCTCAAAATTAAAAAAAGTCTCATTGTTATCCTTTCTTAAGGCTCTTGTTTTAATCTCCATAACTCCGTCTTTATCAAAACTCATAGCTCTTCTGTTATCGAGAAAATAGCCGCTTAAAGCTCTTGCCACCCCAGCTTCGCTAAAACCAAGCCTCTCTCCGTATGAATTTATTTTAATTTTATACTCTTTTTTGCCGTATTGAATATTATCGCTTATATCCTTAATGCCTTTGAATTTGGAAATCTCTTTTTTTAGCTCTTCTATTGAAGAGACTATCAAAGAATCATCTCTTCCAACAAAAGAGATCCAAATATCGCTTTTTATAAGGCCCGGTTTTTCTTCTATAACTCCGAAATCTTCGATTTTATACCTCTTCTCATATTTTAAAAGCTCTTTTTTTATAAGTTTTGCAAGTTCGTATGTATGAAGAGTTCTTTTTTTATTTGGATCATTAAAATCAAAAGAGAGATTTAAAATAGGATTTAGATATCTGTTTATAAAATCTTCGGGCTTCATCTCGTAAAGCTCCAAAGTTATATAAAACATATTCTCGCCAGTTTCGTTTTCGCTTGCCGTTGAGCGTCTGACTCCAACCACGGTAGAGATCGATTTTATGAAAAATTTATCCCTCTTTTTTAAAAGATCCCTCTCAATTTCTGAAGCTATCTTCATCGTATCTTCTATTGGAGTATTTATATCAAGTTTTCCGGTAATAAAAAGATAGTTTCCATCAAAAGTTGGGAAAAACTGAAAATGCATACTTTTTACGGTAAAAATAGTTAAAACGGGAATTACTATCAAGAAAAATGATAAAAAACTCTTTTTATATTTTATTAGAGTGTGCAAAAACTTCTCATACAAATCTTGAAAAGCTTTCCAATCGACAAAATTTCTCTGCTTTTTCAAAAACTCTTTTGCGTGAAGAGGCAAAAATAGAAAACTCTCTACTAAAGAGCCTATCAAAATCATTATTACAGCTATTGGAATCAAAATAATAAAATTCTTTATCTCCCCACTCATCATAAAAAGAGGCAAAAAGGCGGCAACTGTCGTAACAGTAGCCAAAGTAACGGGCAAAAGCATCTCTTTTAAGCCCATAATTACCGCCTTATCTTTAGAAAGCCCCTCATTTATATATCTTTGAATATTTTCGGCAACGACTATCG
>JALVCR010000043.1 GCA_027009865.1 Campylobacterales bacterium | reverse complement strand
CGAAGAGTGCGCAAGTTTGATTTTGAAAAAAGCAGCTTTCCAGATATCCAATTTCTCAATGTCTCAAACTCCCCCGGAAGCTGCGGCAATTTTATATCCGAAAATTTCTAAAATCGTCTCAAAAGAAGATCTGTATGATTTAAAAAAGATAGAATCCACAAATAAAGCCTTTGAATTTATTGATTTTGTAAAAGAGGAGATAAACAAATCCAAAAACAAAATAGACGCCGCTTTAAGGGGAGCGGTAGCCGGAAACGTAATAGATTTTGCCACAGAAGTTACTTTTGATATAGACAAAGAGATAGAGAAGATATTTCATATAGATTTTGCAATAGATCACAAAAAAAGATTTGAAGAGATTTTAAAAGAATCAAAAAATCTTTTAATTATAGGAGATAACGCCGGAGAGCATGTATTTGATAAAATAATGATAGAGAGCATAAAAGATATATATCCTAATATAGATATCTATTACGCCGTTAGAGGAAAACCCATAATAAACGATGTAACCAAAATAGAGGCAAAAGCTATAGATATGGATAAAATCTGCCAAATAGTAGATAGCGGCGTGGATACTCCGGGATTTCTTTATGAGAGAGCCAATGAAAATATGAAAAAATTATATGACAAAGCGGATTTGATTTTGGCCAAAGGAATGGGAAATTTTGAGTGCATGGAGGATAGAAAGGATAAAAGAGTCTTTTTTCTTTTCAAGGTAAAATGTCAGGTGGTATCGGCTAAAATAGGACAGAAGATAGGAGATATAATCTGTATGCAAAATATTTAATAAAAATCTTCTCTTCTTACTCTCTTTTTCTATGTTTTATATCATTTTTAATATATTGTGTTAAAATTTATTAATTTTATTTAAACTTATCGAGAGGTTATTAATGATCGATTTTAAAAAATTGGCAAAAAAATACTCAACACCGCTTTATGTGTATGATTTTGATTATATAAAAGAGAGATATTTAGATTTAAAAGGAGCTTTTAAAGCGAGAAAATCCCTTATCTGCTATGCGGTAAAAGCAAACTCAAATCTATCTGTTATAAAGCATCTTGTAGATTTGGGAGCTGGATGCGACTGTGTGTCGATAGGAGAGATAAGAAGAGCATTTTTAGCTGGAGCAAAAAAATATAAAATAATTTTTAGCGGCGTTGGAAAAACGGATGAGGAGATAAGAGAGGCTATAGAGAGAGATATCTTGATGATAAATATAGAAAGCGAAGGAGAGTTTGAAAGAATTGAAGAGATATCTCAAAATATGCAAAAAGAGGTTAGAATAAGCATTAGAGTAAATCCCGATATAGATCCAAAAACTCATCCCTACATATCCACAGGACTTGACGAGAATAAATTTGGAGTAGATATAGACACGGCAAAAAGACTCTACATAAAAGCGAAAAATTCCAAATTTATAGAGCCAATCGGAATACATTTTCATATAGGAAGCCAATTAACCGAGCTTGAGCCTATAAAAGAGGCAAGTTTGAAAATAGCAAATTTAGTTAGAAGTTTAAAGGTTTTAGATATAGATATCAAATTCTTTGATGTCGGCGGAGGACTTGGAATAAGATATAAAGATGAAGAACTTATAAAGCCTTACGATTACGCCCAAGCCATTTTATCCACTTTAAGCGGACTTGACCTTACCATAGTATGCGAGCCGGGAAGATTCCTTGTAGGAAACAGCGGATATCTTTTGACAAAAGTTTTATATGAGAAAGTAAACAAAAGCAAAAGATTTATCATAGTGGATGCGGCGATGAATGATTTGATAAGGCCATCTTTATATAAAGCTTTCCATGAAGTGGAGGTATTGGACAAAGAGGGAGAGAAAAACAGAGCCGATGTAGTAGGGCCCGTTTGCGAAAGCGGAGACTTTTTGGCAAAAGATGTCCCTCTTCCAAAAACTTCCCATAACGATCTTTTAGTGGTAAAGAGCGTAGGAGCTTACGGATTTACAATGAGCAGCAACTACAACACAAGACCAAGACCGGCCGAAGTGGCGGTTTTTAGGGAAGAAGAGGTTTTAGCGGACAGACTGATAAGAAGAAGAGAGACATTTGAGGATTTAATAGCCTGCGAAAAAGATTATCTTTAAAAGGAAAGAGATGACTCTTAAAGAATTAAGAGAAGAGATTGACTTAATAGATAATGAAATATTAAAACTTTTAAACAAAAGAATGAGAGTTGTAAAAGAGGTAGGAAAATTAAAGCAGTCCAATAAAAGCGCAATCTACAGACCTGAAAGAGAAAAAGAGATACTTGACAGATTAAAATCCCTAAATAAAGGGCCTTTAAATGAATCTGCAATAGATGCTATCTTTTTGGAAATTTTTGCAGTCAGCAGAAATTTAGAGCTTCCTGAGAGAGTTGCGTTTTTGGGGCCTGAGGGAAGCTACACCCATCAAGCCGCCGAAAGCAGATTTGGGGCTATGAGCAGCTATCTTTCACTAAATTCGATAGAGGCGGTTTTTAAAGTGCTTGAAAATAAAGAGGCAAAATATGGAGTGGTTCCGATAGAGAACAATACAGACGGCGCGGTGGGAATAACTCTTGATTGTCTTGGAAAATACAACTCCAAAATAGTAGCAGAAATTTATCTTGACATACACCACTCTTTTGCAACTTTAGCGGAAGATATAAAAGATATCAAAAGAATCTACTCTCATCCTCAAGGATACAATCAGTGCAGAAACTTTTTGGAAGAGCATTTCTTGTTTGAAGCGGAATTTATCCCCACAAAATCTACCGCAGAAGCTGCGAAAATGGCAAAAAATGATAAAGAATCGGCAGCTATCTGCTCTCATATAGCCGCGAAAATGTATAATCTTCCAATAATGTTTGAAAAGATAGAGGATAATTTGGCAAACAGAACCAGATTTCTTATTTTAAGCGATTTTAAAAATCAAAAGGGAGTTCATAACAAAACCTCCATTTTGGCAAAAACAGACAACGCTCCGGGAAGTTTGGCAAGATTTCTTCAAGCTTTTGAGAAAGAGAATATAAATTTGACAAAAATAGAATCAAGACCCGCAGAAGAGAAAAATTTTCAATCGGTTTTCTATATCGATTTTGAGGGGCATATAGACGATGAGAATGTAAAAAAAATCATTGAAAAATACCCAAACAAAATAAAGTGGCTTGGAAGCTACATAGCGGGAGCATAAAATGAGATTTAACGAAGTTTTAAAAAATGTAAAAAATTATGAAGCTGGCAAGCCAATTGAGCTTGTTATGAGAGAGTTTGGAATAAAAGAGAGCGAAATAATCAAACTTGGAAGCAACGAAAATCCTTACGGAACTCCGCCAAAAGCTATAAAAGCGATAAAAGCAAACGCAAACAAAGCCTATATGTATCCAGACGAGAGCATGATAGAGCTAAGAGAGGCGCTTTCTGAGAGATTTAACGTAAGGGCTGAGAATATCATTCTGGGGGCTGGAAGCGATCAGGTAATAGAGTTTGCCGTCCACTCCAAAGCAAATCCAAACAACGCCGTTTTAATGGCAAAAACAACATTTGCGATGTATGAAATTTACTCAAAACAGACCGCCACAAAAATATTAAAAACTCCTTCTCATGAACATAAAACAGAGGAGTTTTTAGATATTTACAAAAAAAACAAAGATATAGAGATAATTTTTCTGTGTCTTCCAAACAACCCTTTGGGAGAGTGCCTTGATAAAAAAGAGGTTTACAACTTTTTAGAGGAGATAGACGAAAACGTTTTAGTAATTTTAGACGGAGCATATCAGGAATACGCATCCTATAAAGATTCAAACAAAAAGATAGAGCCAAAAGATTTGATTGAAAAATTTCCAAATACCCTATATCTTGGCACATTTTCAAAAGCTTACGGTCTTGGGGGAATGAGAGTTGGATACG
This sequence comes from Campylobacterales bacterium, assembly GCA_027009865.1. Lineage (GTDB taxonomy): Bacteria > Campylobacterota > Campylobacteria > Campylobacterales > JAADDG01 > JAADDG01. The sequence goes on along the minus strand of JALVCR010000043.1, from coordinate 1,126 downwards.
GTATAGCAAATGAAGAGATAATAAAAAACTTAAAAAAACTTCAGCCCCCGTTTAACGTAACTTCCCTATCTATTTTAGCAGCACACGCCGCTCTTTTGGATGAGAAGTTTGTTTTAAAATCTATTAAAAATAATTTTGAAGAGATGATAAGATACGAAATTTTTGCAAAAGAGAAGGGAATAAAATATATAGAGAGCTATACCAATTTTATAACATATCTTTTCTCTTCCAAAAACTCATCAGAAATTGCAAAAACTCTTTTAAGAAGAGGAATTATTATAAGAGACCTCTCAAGCTACGGGCTAAACGCAATAAGAATTACAATAGGAACTCCAAAACAAAATGAGAGATTTTTTGAAGAGTTTGAAAAAATTTTATAGATTGAAATAAAAGAATGGATTTTAAAACTCTGTTAGAGCAGTTAAGCGCAGCTTACAACAAACTTACCAACAAACAAAAGATAATTATAGCAGCCACTCTTTTTATCATAATAGGGCTTTTAACATTTTTAGTTCTTTACAAAAAAGAAAATAAAGAAGAAAACTATGCTGTTTTGTTTGAAAAGTTAGACCCAAAAGATGCCGCAATGGCTATGCAGCAGCTTGAAGCTGATAAAATTCCTTATAAAATAGTAAATGACAACACAATAAAAGTGCCAAAAGAGTTTGTTTATAAAGAAAGAATAGCCTTAGCCTCCAAAGGAATTCCAAAAACTTCAAAAGTAGGATTTGAGCTTTTTGACAAACAGGAATTTGGAGCTACCGAGTTTGAGCAGAAAATAAAATATCTAAGAGCTTTAGAGGGAGAGCTTGCAAGAACGATAGAGAGTTTAGAGCCGATTGAAAGCGCTTCTGTTCATATAGCTCTTCCAAAAGAGAGCGTCTTTACCGAAAAAAGCACTCCTCCCACAGCTTCCGTAACCCTTAGCATAAAGCCATACACTAAACTCTCCCCAAAACAGATTATGGGAATTAAGAATCTAATAGCAGCAGCCGTTCCTAAACTAACTCCAGAAAACGTAAAACTAATAGATCAAAACGGAGATCCTCTCGGCGGAAAAGATATGCTAAAAAGTGAGCTTATAGCCTCTCAAATAAAATACAAAAAAGAGTTTGAGAGAGCTTAT
>JALVCR010000042.1 GCA_027009865.1 Campylobacterales bacterium | reverse complement strand
AAAGAGGAGGAGAGGATAGCTTTGGTTAAATCTCTTTTAAAGCTTGGAGTGGATATTAAAATTATAAAAGAGGCTACGGGATTTAGCAAAGATGAGATTGAAAAGATAAAAAAGGATATTGAAAAATAAAATTTAAAAAATTAATAATTTAATTTATATTAAAATTTATAAAGGAAGAGAAGTATTCTCCCTTTATAAAAAAGAGTATTTTATAAATTTTACTTATTGATACTCTTTTCTAAACTCTTCCATTAATTTAGCCAGTTTTTCCACTCCCTCTATCGGCATAGCGTTATAGATTGAAGCTCTAAGCCCTCCTACGCTTCTATGGCCTTTAAGTCCTATCATCTCATTTTTTTCTGCAAGTTTTACAAGTTTTTCTTCCAACTCTTTATTTTTATCTTTTATATTGAAAGTAACATTCATCAAAGATCTTGAATCCTTTTGTGCATGTCCCACATAGAATCCTTCGCTGTTGTCTATTGTGTCATATAGTATTTTTGCTTTTTTGGCGTTTATTTTTGCTATTTCTTCAACTCCGCCCTTTCTTTTTAGCCATTTCATCATCAAATTTATCATATAGATTCCAAAAGTTGGCGGCGTGTTGTATAGTGAATTTTTTTGGGCATGTGTTTTGTATCTAAGCATTGTAGGGACATTTTCTTTGACTCTATCAAGAAGAGAATCTTTTATAATGACGATTGTAACTCCAGCAGGCCCTACATTTTTTTGAGCTCCCGCAAACATCAAATCAATTCTTTCCCAATTTACCGGATAGGATAATATATCGCTTGAAGCGTCTATTACAAGCGGAGCTTTTGTTTTTGGAAATTCTTTATACTGAGTGCCGTATATGGTATTATTGGAAGTGATATAGGCGTAATCTGCCTCATCGCTAAAATTTATATCTTTTGGTATTCTGTCATATCCGCTCTCTTTGGAACTTGCAACTATTTTATAGTTTACATTTTGGATTTTGGCCTCTTTTATTGCCTTTGTCGACCAGCTTCCGGTATCAGCATATTGCGCACAGTTTCCAAGATACAAATTCATAGGAACCATCGCAAACTGTAAAGATGCTCCTCCTTGCAGAAACAATATATGATAATCTTTAGGCACTTTATAAAGTTCTCTTATTAAATCTATCGCTTCGTTATGCACATCGTCATAGAGTTTTGCTCTATGGGATGATTCCATTATCGATATGCCGGAATTTCTAAAATCCAATAATTCCTCTTTAGCTTCCATCAAAACTTCAGTCGGAAGAGTGGAAGGCCCGGCATTAAAGTTAAATATTCTTTTCATTTTGACTCCTAAAATATGTTATATTAGAAAGATAATTATTTTGAAGCGATTATACATAAATTGATATTCAATAAAAATGAAACATTTAACGATAATGTGTAAAAGCAGGAAGGATAAGGTTATGCAAAATAAAACTCTCTTTATTTCTCCAAAGGATCAAAAGAGCGGAATGCCTCTTGTTACTTTGGGAGTGATGGAGCTTTTGAAAAGAAGAGTTGGCAGAGTGGCATTTTTTAAACCTCTCATATTGGATAAGAAAAAAGATAAAGATATAGATTTAATTCTTTCTCATTTTAAATTAAAGCAAAACAGAGAAGATGCCGGCGGTCTTACTTTGGATGAGGCTATTAATTTGCTCTCTCAAGGGGAAGAGAATCTTTTTTATGAAAAAATCATAGAAAAGTTAAATTATCTTCAGAAAAATTTCGATTTTATTTTGTGCCAAGGGATTGCTCCTCAATATGTAAACTCACTTTTTGATTATGATATTAATCTAAAAATTACCAAAAATATCGCCTCTCCTTTTATGGGAGTGATAAAAGGGGAAAATAAAAGTTTTGAAACTTTAAGAGAGGAGATAAGACTTTGGTTTCAGACTCTAAAGAATGAAAAAATCACTCCATTTACCTTTTTTGTAAATAAAGTTACTTCTCTATCCAAAGAAGAGGAGGAGAAGTTAAGAAGCGAATATGATATTCCGATATTTTTTATTCCTGAAAATATCTATCTTTCAAAACCAAGCGTTATAGATGTGAAATCTTATCTGAATCTAAAAGCTTTAAATGAAGATTTAGATGAGAATCTGCTTCTTAAAACGATAATGCAGTATAAAATAGCCGCTATGAGAATAGACCACTTTCTTGAACATTTAGAAGAGGGGGATTTTATCATAACTCCGGGAGATAGATCCGATATTTTATTGGCTGCTTTGGATAGCAACGAAGCTAAAAATTTTCCTTCGGTTTCAGGAATTTTGCTAACTGGAGGATTGGAGCCGGAGATGTCGATAAAAAGGCTTCTTAGAGGAATGAAATACTTTAAGGTTCCAATTTTAAAAACAGAAGATGACACTTATACAGCCGCAATGAAAGCAACCTCCATTCCAACTGCCATTCATATAAAAAACAGGCGTAAAATAGCTCTTGCTATCGGACATTTTTTTGATTATGTAGATACCAAAAAGCTTAGAGAAAATATCAAATGCGCCTCTTCTTCAATAATGACTCCCGCTATGTTTGAGTTTATGATTTTTGAAAAGGCAAGAAGCAAACCGATGAAGATAATTTTACCAGAAAGCGATGATGAGAGAATTTTATTTGCCTCAGAAATTATATTAAATAGAAATCTTGCCAAAGTTTATCTGCTTGGAGAGAGAGAGGAGGTTTTAAACAAAGCGGACTCTTTGGGAGTAGATATAAAGAGAGCCTCTTTTATTAATCAAAATGATGAAGATTTGAAAAAAAGGCTTGCTAAAAGCTTTCATAAACTTAGAGCCTGCAAAGGGGTAACTTATGAGAAGGCTTTGGATATGATGGAAAATCCAACCTATTTTGCGACAATGCTTGTTTATGAGGGAATAGTTGACGGAATGGTAAGCGGCGCTACCCATACCACAAGAGAGACGATAAAACCGGCTTTGGAAATTATAAAAACAAAAGAGGGAATTTCAAGAGTCTCAAGCGTCTTTTTTATGTGTCTTGATACGAGAGTTTTGGTTTACGGAGATTGCGCGGTAAATACAAATCCAAATGCAAGCCAGCTTGCGCAAATTGCCATCTCTTCAGCCGATACGGCCAAAGAGTTTTCGATAGAGCCTATCGTAGCTATGCTTTCATACTCTTCGGGAGATTCGGGAGTAGGCGAAGATGTAGAGAAGGTAAGAGAAGCTACTAAGATAGCCAAATCTTTAAGACCGGATCTCTTGATAGACGGGCCTATGCAATATGATACGGCGATAGATCCAGAAGTTGCAAAAAGAAAGATGCCACAAAGCCCGGTTGCCGGAAGGGCAACTGTTTTTATTTTTCCAGATTTAAATACCGGAAACAATACCTACAAAGCGGTTCAAAGATCTACCGGAGCCATTGCCATAGGACCTGTTTTGCAGGGGCTTAGAAAGCCAGTAAACGATCTTAGTAGAGGCTGCAGCGTCGATGATATCGTAAGCACTGTGGCTATTACCGCCGTTCAGGCTCAAGGAGTTAAAAAGTGAAAGTTTTGACGATAAATTCTGGAAGCTCATCGCTTAAAGTAGCCCTTTTTGATATGAAGAGTGAAAAGAGGCTCTCTTTTTTGGAGGTGGAGAAGATTGGAGAGAGAGTTTCAAGAATGATTTTTCAAAAAGAGACGGTTTTTGAAGGGGAAGTTAAAAGCCATTTTGAAGCGATAGAAATAGTTGAAGATTTTTTGAGTAAAAGAGATATTCTAAAAAATTTTAATCATCTTTTTGCCGTAGGGCATAGAGTGGTTCACGGAGGCGAAAAGTTTAAAAAAAGCGTTTTAGTTGATAGAGATGTAATGAGAGAGATTGAGAGGCTATCTTCTTTAGCGCCTTTGCACAATCCGGCAAATTTAAAGGGGATAGAGGCTGTTTTAAAAAAATCTTCAAAAGTTCCTCAAGTGGCTGTTTTTGATACATCTTTTCATCAAACTCTTCCAAAAGAAGCGTTTTTATATGCGATAGATTACAATCTTTATGAGAAAGAGGGAATTAGAAGATACGGATTTCACGGAACTTCCCACTCTTACGTGGCAAAAGAGGCGGCAAAAATAGTTGGCAAGAGTTTAAAAGAGCTTAATTTGATAACTTTGCATCTTGGAAACGGAGCAAGCGCTGCGGCTATAAAAAGGGGAAAGAGCATAGAGACTTCTATGGGATTTACTCCTCTTGAAGGGCTTGTTATGGGAAGCAGAAGCGGGGATATAGATGCTGGAGCGATTTTATATCTTCTAAAAAAGGGATTTGATTTTGAGAGTCTTGATTATCTTTTGAATAAAAATAGCGGTTTAAAGGGGCTTTGCGGCGTAAATGATATGAGAGAGATTGAAAAGAGAATAGATAAGGAGAGATTTAGGGAGGCTTTTGATGTTTTTTGTCATAGAATCAAAAAATATATCGGAGCTTATATGGCGGTTTTGGGGGGAGCGGATGTTTTGGTGTTTACCGCAGGAATAGGAGAAAACAGCGCTCTTGTAAGAGAGAAGGTGTGTAGCGGCCTTGATGTGTTTGGAATAAAAATAGATAAAGAGAAAAATAGAAATGGTCAAATAGATATCTCCAAAGGGGATTCGAAAGTGAAGGTTTTGGTGATAAAGACCGATGAAGAGATAGAGATAGCAAGAGAGAGCGTGAGAGTAGTTTCTAAAATATGTTAAAATACATTTAAAATTTAAGAGGATTTAATTAATGAAAAAAATCGCCGCAGGTTTGATTTTTATATCGGTTTTTGCTTTTTTGGGATGGCATTTTTTTAAACCAAAAATAGCTCCCTATTACTCTCAGCTTACAAAAGATAGAGTCGGACTTAAAAAGGATCTTCAGCCAAAAGATCAAAAAGGCGCTGATTATGTTGGATCTATGAAATGCAAGGAGTGTCATAAAGAGCAGTATGACCATTGGAAAAAATCGATGCACAGCAAAATGATTCAGGATGCTAAAAAGGATCCAAGCGTAATCGTAGCCGATTTTTCCAAACTCCCAGAAGATGCAGATTTTAGATTGGAAGATATTAAATATACAATAGGCAGCAAATTTAAACAAAGATATATGATTC
>JALVCR010000041.1 GCA_027009865.1 Campylobacterales bacterium | reverse complement strand
TTTTTCTCCCACTAAAAAAGCGGTCGGAAAAACTTTTTTTATCTTTTCCAAGCCGTTTAAGGCTCTATCTTTTGTATCAAAGAGGGCATAAACTTTATAAAAATTTTTACTTGTTTTATGAATAATATTAAAATTTTTAAATTTACTCTTTATCTTGTCTATATTCTCTTTTTTAGATAAAACAGCTATTTGAACTAAAAATCTATCTTCTCTCTTCTCTTTAACATCAGCTCTTTTTTTAATTTCTCTTATAAATGCCGAAGGATAAAATTTTTTGATATCTTTTAAAGCATCTAAAGCCTCTTTTTTATTATCAAAATCTCCTAAAGCGACAATATGCATATCACCTTTTTTATAGAGATTTGTTTTATATTTTGGAAACTCTTTTTCAATCTTTTTAACCCCTTTTTGATATTTTAAAGTGGCAACAACTATCTCATAAGAAGCAAAAAGATACAAAGGAAATATTAAAATCAAAAATTTTTTCAACTTTTACCTCTTTTTAGCTATTTTATCAAAATACAACCATAAAAGATAAATCAATATTACCAAAAATAAAGGAGCAATCCAAGGTTTTTGGCTGAAAAAAGATGCAGCCCTAATCAAAAATCCACCCGCATAAAAACTTAAAATTCCAATAGAGACAGCCCAAATAAATGCCGAAATTAGATTAAAAAACGTAAATCTTTTAAAGTCATATTTTGTCAAAGCTATCGCTATCGGAACCAAAGTTTTAAGCCCGTATATATATTTTTGTATAAAAATAATTCTATATCCATACTTTTTCATTAAGATATGGCTTAACGCCAATTTTCTTTTATGATTTTTCAAATAAGGCTTTATTAAATCTCTGTTATATCTTCCAAGATAAAAAAGAGCTTCATCTCCTATAAAGTTAGCCAAAAATGCTACCCCGATGGATAGGGAAAGATCCATTTTTCCGGCAAAAGACAACACTCCAGCAGCCATTAATCCCAAAAATCCACCTCCAAGAGAGTATAAAAATAGAATAATATAGCCGTAAGTTGAAAGAGAATTTATAATATCTTGCATAAAATTTTCCTATTTTGTAAATTTATCGAGAGTCTTTAAAAACTGTTTTGCAGATTTGGGAACTTTCAAATCATCTTTTGTAAGAATTATTTTAACGGGCAAATCTCTTTTGTAATACTCGGCATTTAGTTTCAAATCAACTTCCAAAACCGCCCCCTCAAGAGTAACTCCGGCAAAAAAACCTCTGCTTCTTGTATAAGTTAAAATATCAGCTTTCTGCATAATATCGGTAGATTTGCCCCTTCCTCCCCCTATAGGGCCGGCTACAACATTAACGTTTGCTCCAAGCGTAAGTTTTGAGTTTACTATTCCGTCCACACTCTTTTTATGTTTAAAAACCAAAATAATATCGCTCGTCTGAGCTCCTATCTGATATCCTATGCTGCCTCCCGATAATCTTATAAAAACGGGATAACTCCATTTGTCATCTTTTAATTTAACTGTCAAAACCCCTTGCCCAAAACGGCCTCCAAATATAAAGCCGACTTTCATAACATTTGGAATAATCGCCACAGCATAAGCGTCTTTGAAAACCTCTTTTGGAATAGCCTCTTCTGGCACATCCATCATCTCTTCCAAAATAGCTCTTGAATTTTGTATAATCTCTTCGGGAGACATTTTAAATTTAAAATCCGCCCAAAGTTCACAAAAGAAAGAGAGGAGCAAAAGAGATAATAAAATTCTTTTTAAAACATTCATTATCTTGTCCCTTTTGACAGGAACTCAAAAAAAAGCCCCTCTTTTTTCATTAAAAATTCCTGAGTTCCTTCCTCTATAATTTTTCCTTTATCAAGAACATAAATATAATCTGCCTGTCTAATAGTAGTTAACCTATGTGCAATAATTATAGTAGTTCTTTCTTTTAAAAATCCTGACAAAAGAGCCTCAAAAAGACTCTCTTCCGTATAAACATCCAATGCCGATGTAGATTCATCCAAAATTACAACATTAGGTTTGGCTATTATCATTCTCGCTATTGAAAGCCGCTGTCTTTGGCCTCCTGAGAGTTTTATGCCGTCTCTTCCAATTTGTGTATCAAGACCGTTTTTTAATTCTTTTATAAAATCATAAAGTTGTGCTATTTTTAAAGCTTCATATATCTCATCTTCTGAAACTTTTTTTCCAAAGGTTAAATTTTCCCTAATTGTAGCATTTAAGAGTTGAGGATTTTGTAAAACAAGGTAAACATGCTCTCTGACAACATCCAAACCTATCTCTTTTACGTTTATATCATCATAATATATCTCGCCCTTCTCAACCGGATAAAAGCCGACCATTATCTGAGCCAAAGTTGTTTTTCCGCTTCCGCTTGCTCCTATAATTGCAATTTTTGAGCCTTTTTCTATCTTCATAGAGACATTTTCTAAGACATAATCTCTATCTTCATAAGCAAAATATATATTTTGAAGTTTTATGGAGTTTGTTTTGCTCTCTTTAAACGGATTTTTAAGATGGGGATATTGAGGCTCTTTTTTTAAAGTTAAAATCTTATTTATTCTATCAAGAGCGCTTTGGGCGCTATGATAAGCATATTGAATATTCAAAATCTCCTGAATCGGATTCATCATAACCCAAAGATAACCAAAAACCGCAAGCATCAATCCTATAGTAAGATCGCTGTAAGCAACCATTAAAATACCGGCCGCTCTAAAAATCTCAAATCCGGCCAAAAATACTAAAAATGAAAATTTTGCGGCGACATCGCTTTTATACTCAAATTCAACAGAAGCATCTTTTATTTTTTTTGCATTTAAAATAACTTTTTGTATAAAATTTTTCTCCTGATTTGCAGCTTTAATCTGCCTGAAAAGATCAAGCGTCTCATTTAAAGCCTGGGTGAAAATTTCAAACCTTAAATTCTCCTCTCTTTTTAGTTTCCCGACTCTTCTTGCAATTTTTGTGGTTAAAAAGATAACAAAGGGATTTAAAAAAAGAATAAACAGAGCAAGTTTCCAATGAATAGCCAATAAAACTATTCCAACTCCCAAAACTGTTAATACTGAAACAATCAGGCGGCTTATGGAAACTCCCAAAAAATTATCTATCGTATCTATATCAACTATCAATCTTGAAGAGATATTTGAGCTTCCAAAAATCTCAAATTCGCTTAAAGCAGTTTTTTCAATATGTTTTAGAACAGCTTTTCTTAAATTAAATGTAATATCTTTTGAAATAATTTTAAATATTTTACTTTGATAAACATTTAGAATAAAAAACACTCCTCTTAAAAAAATAGTTAAAAAGAGCACTATCAAAACATAAAAGTAGGGTTGTGATTTGCCAAAAATCTGATCTATGGTATTAGTTATTATTCCCGGTTTTTTGAGTAAAACTTCATCTACCAAAAGAGGCATTAAAAGTGGTGCAGGCGTGCTTACCGCTACGGCTAATATTGCAGCTAAAGTTGCTATTATAAAATTTTTCTTATATTTTTGAACTTGATATAATAAATCTCTAAAAGAGTAACCTTTTTGCATTTATTATTATAACAAAAAGATTAAAGAATGAAGAAAAAACGGTATTTTTATTGAAAATGGATAAAATTTATTGAATTAAAAAGGAAATTATTAAGATATTTTTTGTAACTGATTGAATTTTTTTCTATGCTTTTCAATTAAATTCAATGCCAAAGTTTTCTTTTAATTTTATTACCTGTCTCTATAACAGCTACAGCTATAGCAAAATTTCTCTCATGAGATATTGAGAGAGAGGTATTTTCTATATTAAATTTATCTATTAAGCTTTTTTTTAATGTAAAAAAGGGAGCGTTATTTTTATCTTTATATATTTTAATATCCAAAAAAGAGCACTCTCCTCCTATCCCTACTCCCAAAGCTTTTGATATAGCCTCCTTAGCGGCAAAAAAACCGGCTGCGGTTTCTATTTTTTTTATAAGTTTTATCTCATCTTCGTCCAAAAATTTCCTAAAAGCCCTCTCTCCAAATCTATTAACCATCTTTTCTATTCTATTAATTTCAACTATATCAATTCCTATCATTAATAATCCTCTTTTTGAGGATATTTTAACAAATTATTGAATAACAAAGTCTGTAAAAAATACGTTTCTTATCTCTCCGTCTACCAAAATTTCATTAATTTTTTCAACTATCTCATCTTTTAATCTCTCTTTTCCCTTAATTGTGCTTATCTCTTCAAAAGTTTTGGAAGATAGAATTCTTATAATAATATCTCTTATAATTGCTTTCTTTTTATCAAGCTCGGCTGAGAGTTCTTGTTTATCCATCTCCAAATTTATAGTCGTTTTTAAATATCTGCTTCCATTTTCGCTAAGAAGATTTACCACAAACTGATCCATCGGATACATAGGCCCAACTTCTAAAAGATCTTTTAATTTCTTCCTCTTTTTTTTAGCTGGAGACTCTTTGGCCGAGACATCCTTTGAGCTTGCAACGCTTTGCTTTATCATATCCTCGTCTTCACTGTCGCTTAAAAGCAAATAAGCGGCAATCCCGCCTCCTATCAAAAGCAAAAAGAGTAAAACTATTATTATAATAAGAGCAATATTGGATCCGCCCTTTTTTTCGGCGGCCGGATTTTCAACTTGAGCTTCTTCAGCCATTTTTATCCTTTTATGTTATATCATTATTCATTACTTAATATCGTTTAAAAAATAGAAAATATAAAGGGGTAGGAGTTGTTAAAAACAGTTGAAAATTTTTTTGCATTTTTTGGAAAAGGGTATTATAAATTTATAAATATTATTGATAAATTTGGAGCTTTTATTATTTTTCAAATCAAGCTTTTGCCTCTTTATTTCACTCCTCCATATAGAATTAAAGAAATTTTATCTCAAATTGAAATAATAGGAATAAATTCAACCGGCGTTATAGCGCTAACTGCAATATTTACTGGAATGGTGGAAGCTGTGCAGTTATATCAGGGATTTCATAATTTCGGGGCTGAGAATATGATGGGATATACGATTTTTGTATCCATCACAAAAGAGCTTGGCCCGGTTTTTGGAGCGTTAATGCTAACAAGCCGCGCAATAAGTGCAATGGCCGCA
>JALVCR010000040.1 GCA_027009865.1 Campylobacterales bacterium | reverse complement strand
ATCTTTTATTCTGATTGCCCCTGAAGACATTGCTATCGCATTTGGCGGAGTGGCTATTGGAAGCATAAAAGCATAGCTTGCGCATATTGTGGCTACGAGTAAAAAGAGTGTCGGGTTGTGAATGCTGCCTTCGGATGTGGCAAAAGAGTAAATTACCGGAAGCATTATTGAAGTTAGAGCGGTATTGCTCGTAATTTCAGTAGTAAAAGTTATAAGGGCTGCAATAAAAAGTAAAATTAAATAAGGATTTATATCTCCTATTTGAATTAGATATTGGGCTATCGCGCTGTCTAATTTGGTATTTGAGAAAGCTTTTGCTATTGCAAATCCGGCTCCAAATAGGAATATTATTTCAAAAGGAATCTTTTTACTATCTTCCCACTTTAAAATATTAAATGGAGGCATAAACATCAAAAGCCCGAAAAATAATAAAAGTCCTTTTTCATTAAGCCCCAATCCCAGATAATATGGTTTTATGGGAGTGTTTATAAGCAAAACGGCTATCAAGGCCAAAATGGCAAAAGAGACTTTCTTTTGCTCTTTTGTAAGATAAGTTTTAAATTTTTCCATTTTTATTGGAATATTTTTAACTCCAAGTGATAAAATCCATCCTGTAAAAATTAACATTATTAAAGCTAAAGGTAAAACCATAAAAATCCATTTCAAAAAGGGAATCATCTCCATTCCCTTATCTTCCATAATTCCAAGCAAAATCAGATTAGGAGGCGTGCCTATTGGAGTAATTATTCCCCCAATACTCGCTCCGTAAGCTATCGCCAATACAAAACGCATTTTTAATTTTGGATTTTCACTTATAAACATTCCTATAGGTAAAAGCAAAAGAGCCGTTGTTGTATTTGATAAAAATGAGCTTAAAGAGGCTGAGGTTATGGAGAGAGAATAGATTATTCCTCTTGGAGTAGCCGGAAAAAGGGATAAGATTTTGTTGGCTATTACTTTATGAAGATTTGTTTTTTCAACTGCTATGGCAAGCATAAAACCGCCTAAAAATAGAAAAATGATAGATTTTGAATAATTAATTGAAGTAGCATTTGTGCTTAAAATATTAAATGCTGGAAACAAAATAATAGGAAACAAAGAGACTACTCCAAGCGGCAGGGCTTCGTTTGTCCAAAGAGTAACCATAAAAGCGATAATGCCTATTAGATAAGCTTGGGTTTGTGTAAAAAAAGCTAAAGCTATTAGAAAAAAAATAACACCTATTGCCAAACCTATTAAAATATTTAAAATTTTTTTATCCATTATATAGCCTTTTAGATCCATTTCTGCTTTCTTAGCCATCTGTAAATTAGATAAGCTATTAAAAGATTCAAAATCCAAACCGCCTCGTATCCATATTTCCAATCCAATTCGGGCATATACTTAAAATTCATTCCGTAATTTCCGACTATAAATGTAAGAGGTAAAAAGATTAAAGATATTGCCGCAAGTCTTTGCATAGCCTGATTCATTCTGTTTGAGATAAATCCCATAAGCAGATTTTGCAGATATCCGGTTCTGTCAAGATAGGTTTTTGATTCGTTTATCAAAAATGTTAAGTGCTCTTTTAGATCTATAAATTCATATTTTAGTTTTTTTCTTATGGTCGGAGTTAGGTGATTATATACTTTATTTATGATATCGTTTTCTTGAACGGAGAGTTTTGCTATCTTATTTAGGCTCCTTCTTGCAAAATATAGATCTTTTTGAATCTCCTCTTCATCAAAGTTTTGATAAAATATATTGTCTTCTATTGCTTCAAGCTCTATATCTATATAATCTATAATACTCATTGTTCTATCTATTAAAATATCCAAAATATTATATAGACTATATTCTGTTCTGTCACTACTTTTATATCTTCTAAAAAACTTGGAAACTATCTCTTTTACGACTTTTTCATGAGAGGTTAAAAATATTAATCTGTTTTGTATTAAAATAATTACAATATTAATATCTGTATATAATAGTCGGTTTTCTTCCTCTTGAATAAAATATTTTAAAATAATTAATTTTATATTTTCATTTTCCTCATAAATAACACTTTGATCTTCATTTTGTATATCTTCTACGAAAGTTTCTGGAAGTCCGTTTTTTACCAGCCACTCTAAAATGGTTTCATTTTGGGTAGTTGTAAATATTATTTTATTATTTTCATCTTCTATCTTAATTTCATTTTTTCTATAGAGCTTATCTGCAAAGATATACATTTAAGACACCTTTTTATATTTCTTATATTTTATTATACCCTATTGATAGCTTTTTGTTTCTTGTTTTGATTTGTCTTTTTTGAAGTAGTTTAAGTTAAATTTTGTTAAAATTTTTTTTGAAGGTGAACGATTTTATTTTTGAAGTAAACTTTTGTTTAAGCATTTTTATATTGAAAGGTATGTAATGGGTAGGAAAATAAAGGTTCTGGTATCTGGAGCAGGAGGAGATGTAGGACAAGGAGTTATAAAAGCTTTAAATAATTCTAAATTAGATATAGAAATATATAAAATATGTGTTTTTGAAGATAGTTCTTTTTTACATATCGATGATAAATCTTTTATAGCTCCTTTTTCAGCAGATGAGAGTTATATAGATTATCTTATTGTCTTAATGAATAAATTAAAAATAGATATCTTTTTTCCAACGGTGGATTCCGAAATTGTTAAGATAGCTGAAAATAAAGATTTGTTGGAGAGATGCACTAAAGCTAAAGTTTTTGTAGGAGATTTGGATAAAGTTTTGATATGCGATGATAAATATGAAACTTTTAAGTTTTTAACCAAAAGAGGTTTTCATACCCCAAAAACAATAATTCCAAAATCTTTTGTAGAAGTTCAGAAATTTGTAAAAGAGGTTGGAACTCCTTTTGTTGTTAAAAAAAGATGGGATAACGGAGCTAAGAATTTTCATATTTTAAAAGATGTGGATGAAGGTAAAATTTTTGTAGGAGATGAAGATTTCATTTTTCAAGAGTATTTGGATGAGAGGGAAGGGGAGTTTACTTGCGGAGTCTATTTAGGGGAAGATAGAGAGGTTAAAGGGGTTTGTATTTTAAAAAGAGAGTTAAAGTGCGGCTCTACATATAAAGCAAGAAGAGTTATAGACTCAAAACTTCAAGGCGATATAGAAGAGGTTTCCAAAAGTTTAGGGCTTAAATATTTAAATATTCAAGCAAGGAAAAAGGGAGATAAATTTTATATATTTGAGTTTAACGGAAGGCTTTCTGGAACTACCGCTGCTGTTAGCAGAGTTTTCAACGCTCCGGAAATGGCTATAAGAGAGCTTGTTTTAAATGAAAAAGTAGAGAGGGTGGAAAACAATGAAATGTTTGTAATGATGAGATATCAAGAAGAGGTTTATACCTCTTTGGATAAAATAGAAGCTTTGCATAAAAGAAGCGATGAAATATATAAATTAATGCAGGAAGATAGAGTATGCTATTAAATTTTATATTCGATTTTGCCGGAACTCTTGCGGATTTAAAACCTCTATCTGAAGAGATGCTTTATAACTTTTTGAAAGAGAATTACGATTTGGATATAGATATTCAAAAAATCCAAAGAGCTTACGAGTGTGTGGATAGAAATATTTTTTATAGTTCTGTTAATGTTAGAAGTTATGAAGATAAAAAAGATTTTTATAAATTTTATAACGATATAGTATTGAGCAATTTGGCTCTTTCTCATATCGTAGATAACAGTAAAAATCAAATTTTTGAATATTTTATTTCAATAAAGCGTCATTGGGTTTTAAAAAAGGATGTTAAAGATACTTTTAAAAGGTTAAAAGATAAAAATAAAAATATTTCTATTGTGTCCAATTTTGACTCCAAATTGAAAGATATATTGCAAAATTTGCAGATAGATGAGTTTATAGATAATTTGCACATCTCTCAAGATGAGGGGTTTGAAAAGCCAGATGTCAGATTTTATGAGATTTTTTTAAAAAAATATAATATCAACCCAAAAGATTCGCTATATATTGGGGATAGCTATGAGCTTGATTTTCAGCCTGCTTTAAAAGCGGGATTAGAGCCCCTTTTATTAGATGAGAGAGGCAGATTTGAGAAAAATTCCTATATTATAGAAAATATTTCAGATGTTTTGAGATATGTTTAATTAAATTATTTCATCCGTAAAATTTGTCTTTTTTTCTCTTTTTTTAATTTTTTTTGATCTGAAAATTTAATATTTTTAAATGAGTTTAAAAAGGAGGGAATTTCTCTCCCCTCTATTTTTAAAATATCTTTTATTAAAATATTCGCTGTTTCATATGGATTTAATTTTTTTACAATAGTTAGATATTCAAAGAGAAGTTTTGAGAGCCTGTTTAGAGAAATTTGGTGTGTAGATTTAGTATTTTCATAAATCCATATACTAAAGTCATAAAAATTTTTAAACACATCTTTATCATCTTTCCAAAGAAGAGTGATTGAATTTATAAAGTTTCCGCTATTGTAATATAGATCCCAAAATCTTGCAAATCTTTTCATTTTTTGCATCTCTTTAAAAGGAATGAACATATTTTGCAAGATATCGTAAGGAGGTTTGTTTGAGTAGATCATTTTATATTTTTCATCGTGGCGGTTTATAGTAGTGCCTGAGAGTTTTTTTAAAATTCCTATTTGAATTTCAGCTTTTGTCAAAGATACGAGTTTATTTAGATTTTTTGCGAAACTATTTAAATTCTCTCCTGGAAGTCCCACTATTAAATCAAGATGTAAATGAGCGTTTGTTTCGTTTTCCAAAAAAGAGATATTTTCCTCTATTTTTTTAATGTTTAACTTTCTATTGATATTCTTTGCAACATCTTTATTTAAGGTCTGGATTCCTATCTCAAGCTGCAAAGAAGAGGGCGGAAATTTTTTTATTTTATCTTTTAGTTTATCATTAAAATTATCCGGTATCACTTCAAAATGCAAAGAGTATTTCTCTCTTTTAGATAGAAAAAAATCTATTAAACGGTTTGCAATTTTCATATTAAGATTAAATGTTCTATCTATAAATTTGAAATTTCTAACTCCTCTGTTCCATAACTTTTCAAACTCTTCTATTAGTTTATCTATATCAAAATATCTTACTCTCTCATCTATTGAAGA
>JALVCR010000039.1 GCA_027009865.1 Campylobacterales bacterium | reverse complement strand
AAGGCTCTATCCATATTTTGATATTGAGGAGTATATAAAGGATCCCTTTTTTAAAAAAGAGGAGATTTTAACAAAAGAGGATATTAAAAGAGAGAAAATATTTTTAGCACTTAGAAGCGAAGTTGGGTTTGATATGGATATTTTAAACAAAGAGGAGATAAAAAGGGTAAAAGAGCTTGAGAAATTAAATAAGCTGTTTATAAAAGAGGGTAGAGTTTACAGTAAAGATTTCTTTTTAGCCGATGAAATTGCCATTTTTATAGAAGGCTAAAGGAGATATTCCTTTAAGCCTCCTCTTTTTCAAGATCTTCTACCGTCATAGGCCCTTTTTCTAAAGCCTCTTTGGCATATTTTCTTCCAAGCTCAAAAGCTTTTATATTTTTTTCCAAAACTTTTGGCGGAACTTTCTTTTTCATCGTTTCAAATACAGTATCGATATCCATAACTTTTGTCATCTCTACAGCTATCGCCAAAGCTACAACAGATTGGGTTACAACGTTTCCAACCTCATATTTTGCGATTCTGATAATTGGAATTTGATATATTTTCCATTTTTGAACATCCTCTTTTGTAGGATGAACCAAATCTGGATCTATTACAATCGTTCCGCCCTCTTTAACCCCGTTTTTAAACTGATCATAGCTGATTTGAGCAACTGAGAGCATAAACTCAATCTCTCCGTCTATCGCATAAGGGAAGAGTATCTCTTTATCATCAAGCAAAATATCAACAACCGTAGGGCCGCCTCTAACTTGAGAAGTGTAAGTTGCGGCTTTAACTCCGTATCCTCCGGTTGAGATTTTAGCCGCCGCTAAAATCTCTCCCGCAAGCAAAACTCCCTGTCCTCCAACTCCTGTAAATCTTAATTGATGTCTCATATGCAGCTCCTTACAGTTTTACTTTCGTATTATGTTGAGCCGCTTCGATAACTTTATCGTATAGCTCGCAATATTCAGGTTGTTCCTCTTTTTTCAATATGCCTGTTGGAAATTTACCTGCTCTCTCTTCTTCGCTTAGTTTCTCCCATTTTTTCTTAGAAACGGTTATGCTGTCTATCCACTCTAAGTTTTGAACCGCCTCTCCCATTTTATTTTTTCTTCCAAGATTGATATGGCAGTTTGAGAAGACATCAAAGAATGAAAATCCCTTATGCTTAAATCCCTCTACAAACATCTTCTCCAATTTTCTTGGGTCATTTACGCTCTCTCTTGCTATAAAAGTAGCTCCCGCGCCTTCGGCTAATTTACAAGCGTCAAAAACTGGGTCGATATTTCCGTATTGAGCCGTAACCGTCCACATTCCTTGAGGAGTGGTCGGAGAGGTTTGAGAGTTTGTCAAACCGTAAATAAAGTTGTTTATTAAGATAAAATTTAAATCTATATTTCTTCTGCATCCATGAATCGTATGGTTTCCTCCGATTGCCAAACCGTCTCCATCTCCGGCTACCACGATTACGTGTTTATCTGGATTTGCAAGTTTAATTCCGGTAGCGTATGCAACCGTTCTTCCGTGAGTTGTATGAACGGTATTGCAGTCGATATAGGAAGAGAATCTTCCAGAGCATCCGATACCAGAAACCACGCATACATCATCCATATTCCAGCCAAGTTTATCTATTGCTCTTATAACAGATTTTAAAATAACTCCATCGCCGCATCCCCAACACCAAAGTGTTGGCATCTTATCAACTCTTAAATACTCATCGTAATTAAACGCCATTAGAACATCTCCTTTACTTTTGCTACCATATCAAGTGGTGGTATAGGTCTTCCGTTTGCAGTATGAAGAGTAGCGAAATCTTTTCTTCCTGTAACTCTTTGAATCTCTTCTAAATATTGTCCAAGCTGATTTAGCTCGGTTACCAAGATTTTATCAAATCTTTTGCCGATTTCTTCTATTTTCTCTTCAGGACTTGGCCAAATCATAATAGGTCTAAAAAGTCCCGCTTTAATACCTTCATCTCTTAATTTCATAACCGCTTCTTTAGCTCCCCTGCTGATAGAGCCGTAAGCGATTATACAAACTTCCGCATCATCTAACATAAACTCTTCATAATCTGGCTCGTTGTCGAGTTTGCCTACATCTTTTATCTTTCCTACAAGTCTTTTTATATTGTAGGCGCACATATCCTTATCTTCTGTAGGAAATCCCGTAGGTCCGTGATGAAGTCCGGTGATATGATATCTGTATCCTTTAAAGAAAGGATTCAAAACCGCCGGTTTATTCATTGGAGCGTCATAAGGTTTATAATCTTTTGGATCTCCCGTAAACTCTTCTCTTTTTACAAGATTTTTTTCAACCTCTTCTAAATCAGGCAAAACTGCTTTTCCGTGCATATGTCCCAGTGTCTCGTCAAGCAATACAAAGACAGGAGTCATATATTTCTCAGCCAAATTAAAAGCTCTAACAGTTTGAGTATAGCACTCCTCCAAACTTCCAGGACATAAAGCTATTGAAGCGTAATCTCCGTGAGTTGGATATTTTGCCTGACCGATATCAGCTTGTGAAACTCTTGTTGGAAGTCCGGTAGATGGTCCTCCTCTCATAACGTTTGCAATTACCAAAGGAATCTCGGCTATAAATCCCAAACCGATTTGCTCAGCTTTCAAGCTGATTCCAGGACCGCTTGAAGCTGTCATCGATTTTTTACCGGTCATTGAAGCTCCAAGAGCAGCTGAGATTCCGCCTATCTCATCTTCCATTTGAATAAATTTGTGTCCCTTTTTGGGAAGAAGTTTACTTAAATCGTGAGCTATTTCGCTTGAAGGCGTAATAGGATAGCCTCCGAAAAACTCGCATCCCGCATCATATGCGGCCAATGCGCATAGTGAGTTGCCGCTTGAAATTAATTCTCTTGCCATAAATTCTCCTTAAGCACTTAATGCCATATAATGATTTTTCTTAATAGCTTCCGCTCTCTCTCTTGCCTTATCTGTTAGTTTGGCAAACTTATACTCTTTTCTGTCCGCTACAAATATAGCAAAATCTGGACAGTGAAGTTCACAATCGTTGCATCCTATGCAATCGCTTGGAACCTGAACGCTTATTGTGGCTCCCAAAATAGTTTTATCGGAGGGAACCATTGCCAAAACTCCGGCAGGACAAACGTCCACGCATATATCGCAAGCTTTACATCTGTTTACATCAACCCATACCGGAGTATTCTCCGGAGCTTTCATCAATCCCATAAAATCTCCTTTATCTGGTTTAAATTATCTGTTTTTCAAAACTTCCGCTACGGTTTTTCCAATATCCGCAGGCGATTTTACCACGCTTACACCAGCTTTCTTTAAAGCTTCCATCTTTTCAGCCGCAGTTCCGCTTCCGCCGGAAATTATAGCTCCCGCATGACCCATTCTCTTTCCTTTAGGAGCAGTTTGACCGGCGATAAACGCAACTACCGGCTTTTTGATATTTTCTTTTATAAACTCCGCCGCTTCTATCTCCAAAGTTCCGCCTATCTCTCCTATCATTACGATAGCTTCGGTTTCGGGATCCTCTTCAAACATAGGAAGAAGCTGTTTATAGCTAAGTCCGATAATCGGATCTCCTCCGATACCGACAGCCGTGGTTATTCCGTATCCCTCTTGAACCACCTGATTGGAAGCTTCATAAGTTAGCGTTCCAGATTTGCTAATTAAGCCGACATTTCCCTTTTTGAAGATAAATCCCGGCATAATTCCTATTTTGCACTCTTCTGCGGTGATAATTCCGGGACAGTTTGGACCTATTGTCTTCATTCCCATTTTAGTGGCATACATTTTAGCATACATCATATCTCTAACAGGAGCGCCTTCTGTAATGATTACCGCAAGCTCTATTCCCGCATCGGCCGCCTCCATTACGGCATCGCTTACGAAAGCCGGAGGAACGAAAATCATACTAACGGTAGCTCCTGTATTTTTAACCGCTTCCTCAACTGTGTTGAAAACCGGTTTTCCAAGATGCTCCATTCCCCCTTTTCCGGGAGTTACTCCGCCTACGATTTTAGTTCCATACTCCATGCATTGCTCGGAGTGGAAAGTTCCCTCTTTTCCCGTAAAACCTTGAACGATTACTTTTGTATCTTTATTTACCAATATGCTCATTTTTAACCCCTTGCCGCTTCAACTGCTTTTCTTGCGCCGTCCGCAAGATCTTTTGCTGGAATAATATTTTCTATTTTTGCGTTTTTTAATATTTCAGCCGCCTCTTTGGCATTTGTTCCATCAAGTCTGACAACAACTGGAACCTTAACGTCCACCATTTCGGTAGCTTTCAAAATACCGTTTGCTATACGGTCACATCTTACAATTCCGCCGAAGATGTTAACGAAAATCGCTTTTACATTTGGATCTTTTAAAATAATTTCAAATCCTTTGGCAACAGTTTCCGGATTTGCGCCGCCTCCCACATCAAGGAAGTTTGCAGGCTCTCCTCCTTCGTGTTTGATAATATCCATTGTAGCCATCGCAAGTCCGGCTCCATTTACCATACATCCGACATTTCCGTCAAGTTTGATATAGCTTAGACCATATTTTTTAGCCTCTATCTCAGTTGGCTCCTCTTCGCTTAAATCTCTCATAGCCTCGATATCTGGGTGTCTATAAAGAGCGTTATCGTCAAATCCCATTTTAGCGTCAAGCGCTAAGAATTTTCCCTCTCCCGTTTTAATCAAAGGGTTAATTTCTATAAGCTCAGCATCGTTATCCATATAGACGTTATATAAAGCTTTAGCAAATTTAATGAAAGTTCCAACTTCCTCTTTTGGAAGGCCAAGGCCAAAAGCTAATTTTCTTCCATGAAATCCTTGAAATCCGATAGTTGGATCGATTGCCACTTTAACGATTTTCTCCGGAGATTTTGCAGCTACTTCTTCAATCTCCATTCCACCTTCTGTGGAAGCCATCATAACGGGCATCTCTTTGGATCTGTCAAGAACCATTCCAAGATAGTATTCACTTTGTATATCGGCTCCCTCTTCGATATAGACTTTGTGAACCACTTTTCCTTCAGGGCCTGTTTGATGTGTTACAAGAGTCATTCCCAAAATTTTGGAAGCCCACTCTTTAACTTCATCCAAACTTTTAGCAAGCTTTACTCCGCCGCCAAGACCTCTACCTCCGG
>JALVCR010000038.1 GCA_027009865.1 Campylobacterales bacterium | reverse complement strand
TGTTGGACTTCCTATAAAAAAAGATATTTTATATTATGCAAGGTTTGACGAAGAAGGGGATTTGATTTTGGATAAATTTAAAATGCCTAAAAGTTAATTTTGTAAGTAAAAAGTTTTTTTATACTTATATTTAAAAAGTTATTTTATAATAGGTAATATTTTTTTATACAGGAGGTAAAAAATGGGACTTTTTGATTTTGTAAAGGATGTAGGCCATAAGCTTTTTGGCTCTAAAGAGGAGGCTTCTGAAAAAATTAAAGAGCATATAGAGGAGGATAATCCGGGAGTTGAAGGTTTGGAAGTTAATATGGACGAAAACGGAACCGTTTCACTTTCTGGTAAAGCTTCTTCTAAAGAGGCGATGGAGAAGGCTGTTTTGATGGCCGGAAATATAGAGGGAGTTTCTAATGTTGACGTAAGTAATCTTGAAGCTCCAGATGAAGAGAGCGAAGTTAAGGTTGAGTATTATATTATTCAAAAGGGCGATACTCTTTGGAAAATAGCAGAGAAATTTTACGGAAACGGAGCTAAATATACAAAAATAGTAGAGGATAACAAAGAGGTGATAAAAGATCCCGATAAAATTTTTCCAGGACAAAAGATAAGAATAGTCTTAGAGTCATAAAAAATGAGAAGAGGAATTTTAACCCTTGTTATTCTTTTTCCTCTTCTTCTAAATGCCGGATGGAATCCTTATAAAGAAGAGAATAAAAATCTCAAAATCTACACAAACGATTATAAAATCAATAAAACTATAAACGATTTTTTAAAAAAGCAGCCAAGGCTTAAACTCTTTTTTGAAAAAGCTTACGGATTTGCTATATTTCCAATGATAGGAAAAGGCGGAGTGGGCATTGGTGTAGCTTATGGAGAGGGAAAAGTTTATGAAAAGGGCAAACTTATAGGAAAGAGCAGATTAACACAGCTCTCAGTAGGACTTCAGCTTGGAGGACAAGGATATAGCGAAATTATCTTTTTTAAAGATAAAAGGGCTCTTGATAGATTTAAAAGCGGAGATTTTACTCTAAGCGCTCAAGTTTCGGCTGTCGTTATTAAAGCGGGAGTCTCAGTCGATATAGATTATAGCGACGGCGTAGCTGTCTTTACGCTCCCTAAAGTCGGGCTTATGTATGAAGCAAGCGTAGGAGGGCAGAAATTTGATTTTACTCCATACTATTAAGGGGAAATATGCAGTTTGAAAAGTATCCTTTCGAGAAATTAAACAATCTTTTAGAAGGAGTGATACCTCCTAAAGATTTGGAGGTTATGACTTTAACAATAGGGGAGCCTCAGCTTGAGACTCCCCTTTTTATTCAAGAGGAGCTAAAAAGAAGATCTTCTCTTTTAAACAAATATCCTAAAAGTGCTGGAGAGAAGATTTTAAAAGATGCGGTTTTAGGGTTTGTAAAGAGGCGTTTTAATCTCTCTCTCTTGGATGAAGAGCTGATTTTAACGTTTGGGACAAGAGAGGCTTTGTTTAATTTTCCCCAGTTTCTTCTATCCGATAAAAGGGATCCTGTTATGGCGTTTACGAATCCTTTTTATCAGATATATGAAGGAGCCGCGATAGCAAGTGGGGCTGAAGTATTTTTTTTAAATCTTACCAAACAAAACTCTTTTAAACCTAAGATGGATAGGAAAATTTTAGAAAAGTGCGATTTGGTTATCTTAAATTTTCCAAATAATCCAACCGCTTCCGTTTTGAGTTTGGATGAGTTAAAAGAGTGGGCTAAAGCGGCTTTGGAGTTTGATTTTGTGCTTTTAAATGATGAGTGCTACAGCGAGATTTATGATAAAAATCCTCCTCCCTCTCTTTTGGAAGCCGCTGCTTTAGTTGGAAACAGGGATTTTAAAAATATTTTGGTTGTAAACTCCATCTCAAAAAGAAGCTCAGCTCCGGGGCTTAGAAGCGGTTTTATAGCGGGAGACAGAGAGATTTTAAAAGATTATTTAAGATATAGAACCTATGTTGGATGCGCCTCTCCTCTTCCTTTGCAGTATGCCGCTGCAAAAGCTTGGAGCGATGAGGAACATGTAGAAAAAAATAGAGAAGTTTATAGAGAAAATTTTAAATTAGCAAAGGAGATTTTAAATTTTCCCTCTCCAAGCGCTACTTTTTATATGTGGCTTGAGGTTGGAGACGATTTAAAATTTACAAAAGAGCTTTATAGAAGAAAAGCTTTAAAAGTTCTTCCAGGCTCCTTTCTATCAAGAGAGAAAGTAGCCAAAGGGTATGTGAGAGTAGCGTTAGTGGAAAAGGGCGATAGAATAAAGGAAGCTTTATTTAGACTTGGAGATTTTTTAAAGGAGTGGGCGTGAGCAAAAAGGTGCATTTTATAGGAATAGGGGGAATAGGGCTTTCGGCTTTGGCAAGATATCTTAAAAAAAACGGGTATGAGATAAGCGGCTCGGATATAAAAGAGACTCCGATTACTAAAAAGTTAAAAGAAGAGGGGATAGATGTAACAATTCCCCACAGCAAGGATGCCATAAAAGATCAAGATATTGTTATCTACTCGGCAGTTATCAAAGAGGATAATGTAGAGCTTATGGAGGCTAAAAGAAAAGGAGCTTTGGTTTTGTCAAGAAAAGATGCTCTTCCTTGGATTTTGGCCAATAAAAAGGTTTTTGCGGTAGCCGGAGCTCACGGCAAAAGCACTACAAGCGCGATGCTTGCTTCAGTTATGGACTCTACCGTGATTATAGGAGCGGAAAGCAAGCAGTTTGGCTCTAATATGCACTATAAAAAGAGCGAGTATATAGTTTTTGAAGCGGATGAGAGCGATGAGAGCTTTTTAAACTCAAATCCCTATGTGGCTATCGTAACAAACGCAGAGCCTGAGCATATGGAGCATTACGGATACGATTATGAGAAATTCTATTCAGCTTACGAAGAGTTTATAAAGAAGGCCAAAATAAGAGTTTTAAACGCAGAGGATGATTTCTTATCCACTCTTACCGATATAGAAGCTATAAGGCTCTATCCAAGCAAAGATATAAGAGATATAAAAACAATAATTATAGACGGGGAGCCTTATACATCTTTTGTTTTGAAAGATTTGGGAACTTTTGAGGTTTGGGGGATAGGAGAGCATATAGCATTGGATGCCTCTTTGGCGATTTTGGCCGCTTTAAATGAGAAAAATTTGGAAGATATCAAAGAGGCTATCAGAAACTACAGAGGAATCAAAAAGAGATTTGATATTTTGGAGCAGACAAAAGATTATATTTTAATAGACGATTACGGCCATCATCCAACTGAGATAGAAGCTACCATAAAATCAGCAAGAGAGTATGCAAAACTTATGAATATAAAAAAGATAATAGCTATTTGGCAGCCGCATAAATATTCAAGAACTTTGGATAATCTTGACAGATTTGTTGAGTGTTTCAAGGGAGTTGACGAGCTTATTATTTTGCCGGTTTGGAATGTTGGAGAAAAAGAAGTTGAGATCGATTTTGAGAAGCACTTTAAAAAATATAATCCTAAATTTGCTGACAAAATAAAAAAAGAGAGCGATAAAATAAAGCTTTTAAAGAGTCAAAAGAGTATAGACGAGATAAAAGAGGGGCTTATTATAGGTTTTGGAGCGGGAGATATAACCTATCAGCTTAGAGGAACGCTTTAATGCAGCTTCTTCTTTTTTTAGTCGTTTTAATTTTGCTCATTTTGCTTTTTGCTATTATAAAGAGCGAATTTTCTTTAAAAAACAAGCTGATATTTCTTTTTTTGCTTATAGGTTTAATTGTTTTGGCCGTAATTTATGAAGCGAAACTGGATGAAAAGGAGAATAAATACAGAGAGATTATGATAGCTTTCAATCAGGGAAAAAGTTTGATTTGTGAAAATAGGGAGGTAAATTCTTCCTATTTTGTTTTAAATTTCGGTACACTTTCGTTCATAGGAAAAGATAATATCCCGGAGGTTAGAGATTTGATAATTTCGGTGGAAAAATGTCGTTTGAAGAAATAAATTCTCTTATTTCAAAGCTTGATTTAACCGATTTCATAAACTCCTTTTTAGAGCTTTTATCAAGACAAAAGCCCCTTTTTATAGAGGGGGATATAAATCTTCACTACAAAATGATAAACGAAATCGCAAAAACCGATTTCACGCCTCCTAAAAGAATTAAAAATTTAGACAGGGAGCTTATTCATCTAAAGAAATTTGGAATTTTAAAAAGCGACGAGATTTTCGAGTTTGTAAAAGTAGTAAACTATTTTAGATATCTAAAGAGTGTTAATTTCTCTGAAATTGTCTTAGAGTGGCTAAATAGAATCTCTATTCCCGAAGAGATAGTGCAAATTTGCGACTATTTTAACGAAAAAGGGGAGATTAGAGAGGATATAGATGAAAGAATGCTCTCTTTATCGAAAGCTTTGGATAAAAACAAAGAGAGAATAAGGGAGAGTTTAAACAGACTTCTTGCATCTTCTAAACTCTCTTCCTATCTTGTTGATAGACAAATTCACTATATAAACGACTCGGAAACCATTTTGGTAAGGGGCGGATTTAATCATGTTTTAAAAGCTACTGTTGTTGCAAGAAGCAGCGGAGGATTTTTTTATGTGGTTCCTCAAAAGATAGAGTCTTTAAAAAAAGAGGAAGCAGATTTAGTTAGCAAAAAAGAGGAGCTTGTTTTTGAATATGAGAAGAAAATTTCTCAAACTTTCAATAAATTTTTGAAATTTTTAAATTTTATAAACAGGGAGTTTGACAGATTCGATCATTATCAAGCAAGAGTCTTTTTTGCCAAAAATTTAGATTTGGAATTTGTTCTGCCCTCAAAAAGCAAAAGAATAGTTTTAAAAAATTTTATTCATCCCGCTTTGCATGATCCAAAACCGGTAAATGTGGAGTTTAACAGAAAAATTTTAATGATTACCGGCGTAAATGCGGGCGGTAAAACCATGCTTTTAAAATCGATTCTATCAAGCGTATTTTTGGCAAAATATCTAATTCCAATGCAAATAGATAAAAATAACTCCATAATAGCCCATTTTAAAGAGGTAATAGCCGTAGTTGACGATCCTCAGAATGTAAAAAATGATATATCCACTTTTGCCGGAAGAATGATGGAGTTTAGCCGCTTGTTTTCAAAAAACGATT
>JALVCR010000037.1 GCA_027009865.1 Campylobacterales bacterium | reverse complement strand
ACTTCTTGGAAAAGAGAGCGTAGATAGCGGAGTTGTAAAAAGAGGAGATTTTAAAATAGGATATTTCGACCAGCACAGAGAGATGCTTGACGATGATAAGAATCTAATAGAGACTTTCTGTCCAAACGGCGGGGATAGAGTGGAAGTTAGAGGAAGAAATATGCACGTTTACGGCTATTTGAAAAATTTCCTCTTTCCAAAAGAGCATCTGGATAAAAAGATAGGCATTTTAAGCGGAGGAGAGAAAAACAGGGTAGCTTTAGCTCTTTTGTTTACCAAACATTATGACTGCCTTATACTAGACGAGCCGACAAATGATCTTGATATTCAAACTATAAATATATTGGAAGAGTATCTGCAAAGTTTTCAAGGAGCTTTGATAATAGTAAGCCATGACAGATATTTTGTAGATAAGATAGCCAAAAAGCTTTTTATTTTCAAAGGAGATGGAGAGATAGAAGAGAGCTATCAAAGCTACAGCGAATTTTTAGAGATAGAAAAAGAGCTAAAAGAGATTCAGCAAATAGAAAGCGGTATCGAAAAAGAGAAAAAAGAGAGCACTAAAGTTAAAAAGAGAGCCAAAAAATTAAGCTATAAAGAGCAAAGAGAGTATGATTTGCTGCCAGAGATAATAGAAAATTTGGAAAACGAAGTAAAAGAGCTTTCAAAATGTCTTGAAAATCCAGATTGCTATAATGAAAAAGGACTGCTTTCTTTAAGCAAAGAGCTTGAAGAGAAACAAAAAGAGCTTGATGAAGCGATAGAGAAATTTTTAGATCTTGAAGAAAAACTTGAAGAGATGAAGGGAAATATCTAATGACAGCCGCAATAGATGTGGGATTAAAAAGAATAGGATTAGCCATCAATCCCTATTTGGATATCGTTTTGCCACAAAAAGCTATTTTTAGGAAAAACAGAGAACAAGCCGCAAGAGAGGTTAACGATTTTCTAAAAGAGTGGAAAGTTACAAAACTTATAGTAGGAATTCCAAAAAGCGGCAAAAGCGCCGAAGAGATGCAAATTAGAATAAAACATTTTGTATCTCTTTTGGATTTTGATAAAGATAAAATAGAATTTTACGAAGAATACGGCTCAAGCGTAGAGGCAAAAGAACTTATAAAAGGGGAAATCAAAGAGAAAAGAGACGGTAGAATAGACTCCCTTGCCGCTAAAATTATCCTTGAGAGATGGCTTTTAAATCAAAAATGTTCAAAATAATCAAAAAATAGAAAATTTGGCCGATGAGAAATTTCACTTTAAAAAAAATTAAGTTTTTCGTGATATAATTTCACTCTCGAAATCAATGAGGGTCATTAGCTCAGTTGGTTAGAGCACTCGGCTCATAACCGAGTGGTCCCAGGTTCGAGTCCTGGATGACCCACCATCCTCCTTAGTTAATCTTTCCTGATGTGTAAAATCCATACATTCATTATTTAATTGATATAGTTTTTAAATTTAATTTTTGATCAATATTCTTTATTTACATATTCTCTTTTCAAAATTAAAAAAAAACTATTACTCTATTCTTCCTAAAAAATAAATTTATTTATCTACTAAAAAGAATATAATTTTATAAATTTAATTTCTAAATGAATCAAATTTTAATAAAAAATATATTTTTTTTGTTATAAAATGAGTTTATCTAAAATTTACAAAGGAGATAGATCAATGAGAATTTCTTTATCAAAAGTGTTAATATCCGCACTTTTAAGCACATCTATTTTAAGTGCTGCGGATATTTCTTTAAATAAAGTAGGTTATTTTGGAGAGATACATTATGACGCCAAGTCAACAGACAACTATATTTATACCGCTACAAGCAGCGGAATGGTGATTTTAGACAGAAGCAATCTTGCAAAACCGACATTTGCCGGAAAATATAAAACCAATGAAGATGTAAAAGCCATAGCTTTAAAAAACAATACGGCTCTTTTGGCTGTTGGGAAATCTGGGCTTCATATAGTAGATGTAACCGATGCTACAAATCCTGCAAAAATAGCTATCTTACCAGGAATCGGAGAAATACAAGACGTAGTAGTAAACGGTGATTTCGCTTATGCGGCGGATGATGGGAAAGGTGTTATCTCTTACTCTTTGCTTGACCCAACAAATGTAACAAAAATGGGAGATATCGCAATTTCAAAAGCAAAAGCTTTGGCTACAAGCGGAAACTATCTATACGCAGCAAGCGATGAAGGAATCAAAATCATAGATATCTCAAATCCTGCCTCATTAAATGTGATAGGAACTATAAACAATACAACAGCTAAAGATCTTTTTATAAAAGATAGTGAACTATACACTGCAAATGGAAAAGATGGAATAAAAGTTTATGATATAAGCAATCCTTCAAGTCCTACCGAAATTACAGCAAAAAGCAAAACAGAAGAGATATGGAATTCAAAAGGAGTTATGATAGAAGACTCTTTGGTTTTTGCCGCAAACGGTCCTGGAGGAATAGCTGTATTAAACGAAGGAGATATGGCAAAAAGAGCTGATCTTTTATTAAACGGAGAAGCTTATAAATTTAATACTTTAAATAGAGAAGGATTTGTAGGATTATCTGCCGGAGCAAGCGGATTTGATGTAATCGATTATAGAACTATCACAGATGATAATGCTTCAAATGATGCTTTATATGTAGGAGCAAAATATGCAACTGTAGGTATGCCGGAAAAAACGACTGTTAAAGGAAACCATTTATATGTAGCCGATCAAAACGGAGGTCTTCAAATACTCGATGTAACCGATCCAAAAAATCCATCAAGAATAGGAGGAGTTAATTTTGGATGTAAGGCAACTTCTGTAGCTGTAAATGATGATGAGAGCAAAGCGTATGTTACTGATGTTTGCATGGGGCTCTTTACTGTAGATATAAGCGATAAGAACAATCCAAGCGTAATAGAAGACAGCGTAACTCCTATGCCAAACCAAGCGGAAGCAAGAGATGTTAAAATTAGAGGTGATTATGCCTATGTAGCGGCAAGAAAAGAGGGACTTCAAATATTTGATATTTCAAACCCTTCAAACGTAGTTCCTGTAGGAAGCTATGATACTCCGGGAAAAGCTTTGGCTTTAGATATAGACGGAGATTATGCATACATTGCAGATGAAAACGAAACATTGCAAATAATCAATATCCACGATC
Organism: Campylobacterales bacterium; assembly: GCA_027009865.1. Classification (GTDB taxonomy): domain Bacteria; phylum Campylobacterota; class Campylobacteria; order Campylobacterales; family JAADDG01; genus JAADDG01. The sequence goes on along the minus strand of JALVCR010000037.1, from coordinate 2,028 downwards.
CTGCAAATCCCTCATTGGCTGGAAGCTATCAAAGTGGATACGCTCACGATGTAAAGGTGGTAGATTCAAAAGCTTATATAGCAAATTATACTTTTGGACTTCAAATAGTTGATGTAAGCGATCCCGCAAATCCAAAACTTTTAGGAAAATTTGATTTTGATCCAAATACTTCGGAAGATACCGCAAGCGGAATAGATGTAAACGGAAATTACGCATACCTTGCCTATAACAATTTGGGAGTAAAAGTCATAGATATCTCTACTCCGGCAAATCCTACGCTTGTAGCTCAAATGCCTTTAGAAGGAATGGTTAGAAAAATAACCGTAAACGGAGACTATATTTACGCTTCGGATCAAGGAAAAGGAATAGAAGTTTTATCAACTCAAGCTTTAGGACCCAAAGAATCATTTGTTTCAAGACTTTACAGATATATGTTAAACAGCACTTATGATGATGAAGGATTAAATTATTGGGTTGGAGAGCTAAATAAAGGAAAAAGCGCTCTTGATATAGCCGAGCAATTTTTCTTTTCAGATCAATTTAGAGATGAAAATTTAAGTGATGAGGATTTTATAAAAAGATTGTATTGGACATTTTTAAACAGAGATCCTAACGAAGATATGGAAGGTGTAAACTATTGGAAAAGTTTAATAGAAGATAAAGGATACAGCAGGCTTCTTGTATTATACGGAATAGCATTCTCTGATGAATTTAAACAATTGGCCGAAGATGCAGGAATTACGCCTTATAACTCTCAAAACAAACTAAAAGCTTTCCTTGAAAGACTCTATGCTCTTGTTATGACAAGACCTCAAGACGCATACGGAAAAACATACGACCAAGAAGGGCTTGAGTATTGGATGCAAGTTTTACAAAGCGGAGAAAAAACTGGAGGAGATGTAGTAAAAGATTTCTATAACGCTCCTGAGTTTACTTCCAAAAACCTAAGTGATCCTGAATTTGTTAAAAACGCTTATTACGCTATTATGGGAAGAGAACCAGATGCCGGTGGACTTAACTACTGGATAGCTCAGCTTGCACAAATATCAAGAAACGATCTATTAGATCAATTCATTCATTCGGAAGAGTTCCAAAAATATGCCCAAGAATACGGCATAAAACCGTTTTAAAACAAAGGGGCTTTGCCCCTTTTTATTAATCAAATATTTTCAAAAAATATTCTGGGATTTTTGATATTTTATTGTTTTTCAAACACACTAAAACAACCTTCATCTCAAATATATCTCTCTTTAGATTTTCATTAAAAATAGTCTGAAAAAGGATTATAGAGGCTCTTTTAATCTCTAAAACTTGAGTCTTTATCTCTAAAATATCTCCAAGTTTAGCTGAATATAAAAAATTTGCTTCAATACTTTTTACCACAAAATGGTAATCTTCAAAAACCGGAGATGCTCCTTTTTTAAAAAAAATCTCGCTTCTTGCCCTCTCACAGAAATTTAAATATTTGGAATGATAAACTACTCCTCCAAGATCTGTATCTTCATAATAAACTCTTAATTTCACTATTTTATCCTTTTAGACAATTCTAATATATTTTATAAGATAGACATAAACCATTTGATTTTATTACTATCATTATAATATTAATAAATTTAAATAAAACATAAATTATTTTCTTGATAAAAATTAAAATTTTTACCTAAAAATACTTGACAACACTTGACTAAATTTTGTATAATTACGGCAACTAAAAATAAAGGGGTGAAAAATGAACAATATTTTTGAAAAACTGACTCATCAAATGACTCAAGCAATTGAAAGCGGTGTCAGTTTAGCACTGCATAATAAAAATCCAGAAGTTGATACCATTCATGTTTTATGGGCTTTAATTACTGATACAAATTCTATTTTAAATCAAGCCCTAAACAGAATGAATATCGACAAAACAGCCATAGAACTCGATATCAAAAGCGCTGCCGATAGGCTTCCCAAATCTTCAGCTGTAACAAAAGAGAGCATTAAACTCTCAAGAAACCTTGCCGAATCTTTGCAAAGAGCTGAAGGTTT
>JALVCR010000036.1 GCA_027009865.1 Campylobacterales bacterium | reverse complement strand
AACCCCGAAGGGGCGCTTTAGCGTTTGCACTTTTTAATAAAATTTTTATGCGTTTGCAACGCAAAAAATTGTAACTCGTTTGAGTGAAATTTAGAACCTTTCCCTAAAAGTACGTAAGGTCAATTATAAAAATAGTATAATTAAGAAAAAGCAAAAAGGAGGAGTAATGATATTAAAAGATCTTTTTTACATAGGATTAGGAAGCGCTCTTTTAGCAAAAGAGAAGGTTGAAGAGGAGTTAAACAAACTCGTAGAAAAGGGAAAACTCTCAAAAGAAGATGCTAAAAAGATATTAAAAGAGGCAAAAGAGAAGGGAGAGGAAGAAGAGAAAAAGGCAAGAGAGGAGATTAAAAAAGCTTTAAAAGAGATTCTCCAAGAGCTTGAAATAGCTACCAAAAAGGATATAGAAGATCTCAAAAAGTCTCTAAAAGGTGAATAAAAGCTTCTACTCTCCAAAAAGAGTATGGAGAATTTTCATTCTCCTGCTCTCTCTTTTTTTACTCATCAAGAAAAAAAATAGTCTTTTATGGTTTAAACCCCTCTCCCCAACAGAACTTAGAGAGACGATCGTAAATTTAGGAGCGAGCTTTATCAAATTAGCTCAAGTATTGGCTACAAGAGCCGACTTTTTCTCTCCAGAATATCTTCAAGAGTTAAAAACTCTCCACGACGAGCTTCCCCCGATGAACAAAGAGGATTTTCAAAAGGTTTTTAACAGAGCTTTTAAAAACAGAGATATTTTTAAAGAGTTTGAAAAAGAGCCGATAGCGAGCGCATCAATCGGGCAGGTTCACAAAGCCTATCTAAAAAGCGGAGAGAAAGTAGCGGTAAAATTAAGAAGATTTAATATAAAAAAGAGAGTCTCAGCCGATATCGTTATTTTGAGAAATTTAAACTCTCTTTTTAAACCTCTCTTCTCCCACTATACAAAAAACTCCATTGAGGCTGTTATAAATGAATTTTCGGATATGATTTTAAAAGAGATAAGCCTGACTCAAGAATTAAACAATCTAAAGAAATTTTCCAAAGTTTATAAGAATAGCAAAGTAATATTTCCAAAAGCCTATGAGGAGTATTGCAGCGACGATGCTATCGTTATGAGCTTTGAAGAGGGATACAGATTTGATGATAAGGAGAATATCTTAAAATCTGGTATAGATTTTCATCCGATTATAGAAAAGCTTGTAAACTTTTACGCCGAGCAGATGCTTGTAAAGGGCTATTTCCATGCAGACCCGCATCCTGGAAACCTTTTGGTAAATAAAAAGGGAGAGCTTATACTTTTAGATTTTGGAATGGTTAAAAAGATTCCAAATGAAACGAGAATAGCGATTATTAAAATGATAAAATCAGCTCATGAAAAAGATTACGAAACCTATGTGGCAAGCGCAAAAAAGCTTGGAACGATAGCTTACGAAGCCCCTAAAGGAGAGGTTGCCGAGCTTGTCGAGAGAATGTTTGAGATATTTGACAATCAGTCTCTAAGCGCATTTACTATGCAGACTCTAGCTTTTGAGATTTTGGAATCTACAAGAAATCTACCTTTCAAACTTCCGCAAGAGGCAATCTATATTTTAAGAGTCAGCGCCATAATAGAGGGGCTTGGAACAACCTATATAGAAAATTTCAACGGCATAAAAGATATTCTTCCAATTCTTCAAAAAAATATTCCAAGAGCGCTTGGAGCAAAAGAGAGCATTATAGAAACAATAATCGAAGAGATAAAATATACTCCAACTTTAGTCAAAGATTTGAAAGAGACTTTCAGACAGGCAAGTGAAGGAGAGCTTAAAGTAGAGATATCTTTGTATCAACTTGAGTGGATTACAAAAGAGATTAAAGAGTATATTAAACCTCTTTTGATATCATTCGCGTTAATGTTGGCGGCAATCTTTCTTCTTCTCCTCGATAGTCGCCTCTCAAGCGTCTCTGCCGTAATTTTTATTTACGCTTTCTTGAAAATTATATATAGATAAGGAGGGTTGAGTGAGTTTAAAAGCTAAAATATTTTTATCGATAGCTGCTGTTTTGGTTGCGATTCAATTTATTCCCGTAAAAAGGGATAATCCAAAATTTGATAAAAAATATGAGATAAAAGCTCCAAAAGAGGTGAAAGCCCTCTTTAAAAAATCGTGCTACGACTGCCATTCATACGAGACAAAATGGCCATGGTATTCAAAAATAGCTCCCTTTTCTTTTTTTATAACGAAACATGTCCATGACGGAAGAGGCTGGCTAAATTTCTCCGTTTGGGAGAAATATGACGAAAAGAAAAAGAAAAAATTAAAAAGAGAAATCTTTAGAAGCGTAGCTTTTGCGATGCCGCTTTCTATGTATCTTTGGATTCACAAAGAGGCTAAACTGACAAAAGAGGAAAAAGATAAAATAAGATATTGGGCAAGTGATGGAACTATGGTAATAGATAAAGAAGAAAAAGGATTTTAAGATGATGACGGCAAAAGAGATTAAAGATTTTGAAGAGATACGGACCCGAGCAAGAGCCTTTTTATGCTATCTTTTATCAAGAAATATTCCTAATAAAATTCCCCATCCAAATTTGGATACAATTATTCAGGCTTTAAAAAAGATAAAAAAAGAGAATAAAGATATAGATGCCCTTTATGTTTTGGATGCAAAGGGAATTCAGATAATTGATGCAATCTCAAACTATCCTGAATACAGAAAAGGAAAAAATGTAAACAAAAGCATGAGAGCCTACTACTACAGAGCCGCAAAAGAGAAAAGATGTATTCTAACAGACCCCTACCCTTCGGCTTTGACAAAAGATTTGACAGTAACGGCTTCATATCCGATATATGATGACCAAAACAAGCTTCATTATATAGTCTGTATCGACATTTCCTTAAAAACTCTTCTAAAAATCATACATCCAACTTCAATAGATTCAATATTTGGAAACTTTAACAAAGTAGCCTACTCGGCTTTCTGCTTTGCTCTTTTGCTGGTAGCATTTTTGCTGTTTTTCAAAGGATTGTCAAGCATAGCCATTTATGGAATAAACATAAACAAACTCGATATAAAAGAGATATTTGAATCAACCATTTTGGTAACTTTGTCTTTGGCGATATTTGATTTGATAAAAACCATTTTTGAAGAAGAGGTTTTGGGAAAAAATAAAAAACATGAACACGAAGATATCCACAAAACAATGATTAGATTTTTAGGCTCAATCATAATTGCTCTCTCAATTGAAGCTTTGATGCTGGTATTTAAATTTGCTTTGATAGGGCCTGAGAAGATTTTATTTGCAGTTATCTTGCTTGCGGGAGTTACCCTGCTTCTATTTGGACTTGCGTATTATCTAAAATCGATAAAAGGCGAAAGCGAATAGATGGCGATATATGCAATAGGAGATATTCAAGGCTGTTATGATTCCTTTATGAAGCTTTTGGAAAAGATAGAGTTTGATAAAACAAAAGATACTTTATGGCTTGTCGGGGATTTGGTAAACAGAGGAGATAAATCCCTTGAAGTTTTAAAATTTCTATACTCCATAAAAAAAAACGTAATTTCAGTCCTTGGAAATCACGATATAAGAGCTTTGGCCTCCTATTTTGAAATCAAAAAGCCAAACAGATACCTTCTGCCTATATTTAAAGATATTCAAAAAGAGAAGATTTTAGAGTGGCTTAGAGAAAGGCCGCTTTTATATTTTAATGAAAATTTTATTCTATCTCATGCCGGGATTTATCCATTTTGGGATTTAAAAGAGGCAATAAACAGGGCCAAAGAGATCGAGAACATATTAAGAAGCGAAAATGCAAAGGAATTTTTAAACTTCTATTATTCAAACGAAATAATCGAGGATAAAAAAGAGAATTCATTTCAAAGAGCCTCTTTTGCCCTAAAAACTTTTACTATGATGAGATTTTTGACAAAAGATGGAAAACTTGATCTAAAATGCAAAATAAATCCAAAAGAGAACAAAAACCAAAATCTAATCCCTTGGTTTAAAATAGAAAGCAAAACAAAACAGAAAAAGATTTTCGGACACTGGGCAGCTTTGGGATTATACAAAGATGATAATGTCTTTTGTATCGATTCGGGATGTGTATGGGGAAACTATCTAACAGCTCTTAAAATAGATGAAAACCTGCAATTTTTTCAGATAAAATGCCAAAAATAAATTATATAAGAACTTTTTTAGCAACTTTTTAACTCAATTGTAAACTAATAAAAAGAGATTAATTTTTTTTAAAAGAGAGCCTTTTTAAAAAATTTTGCTCAAAAAGATATAATTTCCCTAAATTCTCCTTCAATCTCTCCAAATCCTCGCTTTTATTTACGATATATGGAGTTAGCATTACAATAAGAGTAGTTTTATCTCTTTGAATATTTTCATGTTTGAAAATATTTCCCAAAATCGGAATATCTTTTAGGATAGGAATACCGCTTTCGCTTTTACTCTTTTTTTCTCTGACAAGTCCGCCCAAAATTATAGTATCTCCATTTTTTACGATAGATGAAGTCTTTACAACCCTTTTTGTCGTTTTTGGAAGGCCTATAGGACTTCCGGGAACCACATCTTCCAAAGTTACTTCAACTTCCAAAGCCACTTTATTATCAGAAGAGATTCGAGGCTTAATTTTAAGTTTTAATCCCACATCCTCTCTATTGTAAATATTTCTGTTAAGATCTGTCGTATTTGTCGAAACGGTAGATTGAGAGATAACCGAAATCGTCTCTCCCACATAAATAGTCGATTCCTCGTTATTGATACACAAAATAGAAGGCTCGGATAAGACATTTGCGGCATTATTTTTTCTAAGAAGAGAGACAGCCGCCCCTAAAGCAAAAATCTTATTGGCATTTGGCAAGGATATCCCCAGACTTTTGGCCAAATCCACACCCGCTCCGGCATTTTCCAATCCCAATTTATTGCTTAAAGCATAAAGCCCGTCTCCATTTTTTATTCCACCGACAATTCCATATTTCAAACCTATTTGAGAGGCTTTCTCGTTGCTTATTTCTAAAATTTCAGCCCTTACGTAAACCTGTTTTCTCTCTATATCAAGCTTTTTTATAATATTTTTCAAAACCTCTATCTCTTTTTTGGAAGCAAAAATAATTACGGCATTTAGCTCTTTATCGAAAGTTATTTTAGGCTTCTCTTTGGAAAAAGATTTCAAAGAGTAGATATGTTTGACATTTGCAATAGGTTTTAC
>JALVCR010000035.1 GCA_027009865.1 Campylobacterales bacterium | reverse complement strand
GATAGAGAAGGCTATAGATGTAATCTATAATCTAAAAGGAAAGCTTATTGTAACAGGCGTTGGGAAATCTGGGCTTGTCGGGGCAAAAATGGCCGCTACGTTTGCAAGCACGGGAACAAGCAGCTTTTTTTTGCATCCAACTGAAGCGCTTCATGGCGATCTTGGAATGATAGGAAAAGAAGACGGAGTTTTGGCTATCAGTTATAGCGGAGAGAGCGAAGAGCTTTCAAAGATTTTGCCGCATATAAAAAGATTTGATATCAAATTGATAGGAATGACCAAAGATAGAAACTCTACTCTTGCCAAATATAGCGATGTTGTTATTCCTATTTATGTGGAGAGAGAGGCTTGCCCTTTAAATATTGTTCCAACCTCCTCTACCACTTTGACTATGGCTTTGGGAGATGCAATAGCGATAGCTTTGATGAAAATGAGAAATTTCAAAAAAGAGGATTTTGCATCTTTTCATCCTGGAGGAGCTTTGGGAAAGAGGCTGTATGTAAAGGCTAAAGATTTGATGAGAAGGGAAAATCTTCCTTTGGTAAAAGAAAACCTTCCTTTAAAAGATGCTCTTTTTGAGATGACAAAGGGGAGAATAGGAAATGTTATTATAGTGGATGATAAAGGCGTTTTAAAGGCTGTATTGAGTGACGGAGATTTAAGAAGGGCTATGATGAGGGAGGATTTTTCTATGGATGACCCGGTAATAAAATATGCCTCTAAAAATCCTAAGTTTCTTGAAAATGATGAGATTTTAGCAAGCGATGTTTTAAAAATTATAGAAGATTACAAACTTCAGCATATGGTTTTTACCGATAAAGAAAAAAGGGTAAAAGGAGTATTGCATATACACGATTTAATAGAAGCGGGGATAAAGTGAGAATAAATAAATATATTTCGCATAATACAAAATATTCAAGAAGAGAAGCAGATGAGCTTATAAAAAGCGGAAAAGTTAAAATAGGCCATAAAGTAGTAACGGATCTATCTACCAAAGTAGAGCCCGGAGATAGAGTATTTTTAAACGGGAAGCCTATAAAACAAAAACATAAGTTTACGGTTATAGTCTATAACAAACCAAAAGGCGAGCTTGTTACAAAAAGAGACGATAGAGGCAGAAGAACAATTTACGATACCCTGCCCAAAAAATTTTCCCATTTTATTCCTATCGGAAGATTGGATTTTGCAAGCGAGGGTCTTTTGCTTCTTACCGATTCTCCAAAAGTTGCTTCCGCATTAATGGAGAGCAAACTTGAGAGGGTATATTATTTAAAAATCAAAGGATCAATTACTCCCGATATGGAAGAAGCTATGAGAGAAGGGCTCTTTTTGGAAGATGCTACAAAAGGAGCTCATGAGAAAAATAGTCAAAAGAGTATGAGTTTTTCTCCTTTTGTGGCTTATAAAATTATAAAAAACTCCCCTGCTTTCTCCAAATTGAAAGTTATAATCAGCGAAGGCAAAAATAGAGAGTTAAGGCGTTTTTTTGCCTATTTTGACAGAGAGGTTATGGATTTAAAAAGAGTCGGCTTTGCGGGTGTGGAGCTTGGAGTTTTAAAAGAGGGAAAAACAAGATATCTTACAAAAAGGGAGTATGAAGATTTAAGAGCCTATTTAAAAGAGCTTGAAAAAACAAATAAAAAATGAGTGATTTAACTATACGCTTTAGACCAAAAAAATTGGAAGATGTTGTAGGTCAGCTTCATTTAACTTCCAAAGATAGCGCTCTTTATAAACTTGTAAAAAAGAGAAAAATTCCCCATCTTCTCTTTTTCGGTCCTCCAGGAAGCGGCAAAACCACACTGGCTAAAGTGATAGCAAAAGAGATAGGAAGCGATTTTTATGAGCTTGACGCTACCAATTTAAAGATTGATAAACTTAGAAAAATTATACAAAAGTATAAAAACTCTCTTATCAAACCTCTTATTTTTATAGATGAGATTCACAGACTAAGCAAAAATCAGCAAGAGACGCTTTTAATTCCCATGGAAAAAAATGAAGCTTTAATTATAGGAGCTTCTACGGAAAATCCATATTTTACATTGACAAATGCTATTAGATCAAGAGCCTTTTTGTTTGAATTGAAACCTTTGGATAACGATTCTTTGCTCTCTCTTTTTAAAAAAGTTCAAAGCGAAATGAATTTTAATATAGATAAAGAAGCTTTAGATTATTTAATAACATCGTCCAATAAAGATGCAAGGGCGATGCTTAATTTGTTAGATTACGCTTTAGCGCTCGATGAAAAAAATATAACTTTAGAGAATTTAAAATCTTTAAGGCCTGTATCTTTAAAAGATGGAGTAAGCAGCAAAGATACTCATTACGATTTAATAAGTGCTTTTATAAAAAGTGTTAGAGGAAGCGATATAGATGCCTCTTTATATTATTTGGCAAGGATGATAGATTCAGGGGAAAATCCTGAATTTATAGCAAGGAGGCTTGTTATATTATCAAGCGAGGATATAGGAAATGCAAATCCAAATGCGTTAAACCTTGCCGTAAGCGCTATGGAAGCGGTCTCTAAAATAGGATTTCCCGAAGCTTCTATTATCTTATCTCAAATAACAATCTATCTTTGTTCCTCTCCAAAATCAAACAGCTCTTATAAAGCTATAAAAAAGGCTTTGGATTATGTTGGCAAAAATGAAAAGTTGGAAATTTTAGATTATCTTAAATCTAAATCTTCTTGCAAAGGAAGATATCTTTATGTGCATGATTTTGGAGGTTATGTAAAACAGAAATATCTTTCAAAAGATTTAAAATTTTATGAGAGTTTAGGGATAGGATTTGAAAAAACGCTAAATGAGTGGATTGATAAAATAAAAGGAAAAAAGTGATTTACGATATTTTAGTAATAGGCGGGGGAATTGCAGGATGCGTTAGCGCATATTTTCTAAAAAAAGAGGGCTTTTTAGTAGCTTTAGTCGAGAAAGATGAGATATGTTCCAAAGCTTCTTTAGCGGCCGGAGCTTTTCTGTCTCCCAAAATCGCCCTCCCCTCCCCTTATAGAGATTATGTAAATGAGGCTTTGAAATTTTCTTTAGATTTTTATGAGAAAAATTTTCCCTCCTCTTTTAAAAAATGCCCTCTTTTTAAAATGCCTTATGATGAATCGGATGAGGATAGGTTAAAAAGGTATGAAAAGTATTTAAATATAGAGTATCAAAAAGATAACAAGGGTTATATTTTTAAAGATGCAGGTTTAGTCGATCCTAAAGAGATATGCGAAAAATTAACAGAAAATATAGATATATTAAAATTTGAAGTTAAAGAGATAGAAAGAACAAAAAATTTTTTTAAAATAGGCAAGATATTTGCCAAAAAAATTGTTGTTGCCACCGGTAGTGAGAAAATATTTGATATTCCTTATATTAAAACCAAAGAGATTTTGGGATATCGTTATGATGCAGAGTTTGACGGTATGGATAAATTGGATAAAAATTTTCATAAGAAAGCTTCAATATCGGCTTTTTTTAGAGGAAAAAGCGTTATAGGAGCCACTCATATAAGAAAAAAAAGCTGCTTAGATTTACTAAAAGCGGCAAAAACAGATAAATTTTCCCTTTTAAAAAAAGCTAATGAGATAATCGATTTACAAAATCTGAAAATTTTAAAAATTTATACGGGATCAAGACTTTGCACATTTGACTATTTCCCTATTTTAGGGGAGATTGTAGATTTTAAAGAGACTTTGAAAAAATATCCCTCCATTGTGAAAGGAGCTAAAATACCGCCCTCCTCTTTTGCTATTTATGATAATATCTATATTCATACCGCATTAGCTTCAAGAGGTTTTGTACTTGCTCCTTATAATGCCAAAATGTTAAGCGATTTTTTAAAATATGGTAAAAGCATTGATTTTAATTTAAGCACTCATAAAAGATTTATAAAATTTGTTAGAAAGAATTAAATTTTTTTATTTTTATGGCAATCATTTTTATAGAAGCAAAATTGTTAAAGAAAGATAATTTTTGATATAATGAGATAAATTTATAAAGGATGGATATGGAAAGTGAAAAGAAAGATCTTTTAGAAAGAAAGAGTGAAATTATAAAAGAGCTTGAGATACTTTTTAAAACAAATCTTAAAATCACAGATTGGGATGTTCCGGAAGCCGATGATAGAAAAGCTGCTGAAGTATTAGTAGAAATTTTACAAGAGGGACTTGATAAAATCAAAGAAGATATAAAAAACGGTAAATATGACAACTATTAAAAGGATAGAGAATGCATCATAAACATCATGAAAAACTGGAAAAGTTAAAAGAGGCTATTAAAACACATAAAGATTTAAGTGAACAAGAAAAATCAAACGCAATCGCTCATATAGAGGAGTGGTATATAGAGGATAAAGCCGATAAAGTAGTTTGGCAGGATTTAAAAGAGAAACTTCTTGAGATAAGTTCTAAAATAGAGCCTATATTAAAAGAGATAGGTTTGATATAGGAGATAGATTTGGATTTTTATACAGCAGATCTTTGCGATAAATTTAAAGAGAGTGTGCAGGTTTTAGAACCTGTTTATAAATCTTACGGCAAGAAAAAGAGATGCAAAGGTGAGATAGTAACCGTTAAACTTAATAGAAATAATCATGCTCTAATTTCCCTTTTGAAAGAGGATGGAAAAGGTAGAATTGCGGTTGTCGATTCCAAAAGAGAGCCTTATGCAATAGTTGGCGAAAATCTTATGCTTTTGGCTTTGAAAAATAACTGGAGCGGGATTTTAGTAAACGGATATGTAAGAGATATAGTTTTTACTAAAGATATTGATGTCTCTTTATTTGCTATCGGAACTTATCCAAGAAAAAGTTTTGAAAATAATGAGGGAGTTGTAGGAGAAGATTTATCTTTTGGAGGAGTGATTTTTAAAAACGGATTTTTCCTATATGCCGATGAAGATGGAATAGTGGTTTCAAAAAGAGAGTTAGTTTGAATTTAACTCTCTTAAAGTTTTTAAAAATGTATTTGGAGTAGCTGCTCCGACTACTCTTTTTATAGTTTTTAGATTTTTGTTCAAAAAGTAGAAGGTGGGAGTAGCAAAAGCTTTAAAGCCGTTTTTATTTGCTTTTTCTAAATCAAGCTTAACGGGAATAAAGAAATTTTCCACATATTCGACTACATCTTCATTTTCAAATACAACACTATCCATATATTCACAAGATCTGCACCCATCTCTTGATATCATCAAGAGTATCTTTTTATTGTTTTTTAAAGC
>JALVCR010000034.1 GCA_027009865.1 Campylobacterales bacterium | reverse complement strand
AGATTTTGAAAAAGCTTTGATAGTCTCTATCTCTGTAATAGTGATAGCCTGCCCTTGCGCTTTGGGGCTTGCGACTCCTATGGCAACTCTTCTTGGAATCTCTACGGCCGCAAAAAGAGGAATACTCTTTAAAGAGGCGGCTTTGATTGAGACGATGGCAAAAAGCGACACTTTGGTTTTGGACAAAACGGGAACTATTACGAAAGGAAAACCAAGCGTAGTTTTATTTGAAAAATTTGAAGATTTTGATTTTAATATTTTATATTCTCTTTTGCTCTCTTCAAATCATCCCATAAGTGTTGGAGTTATAGAGTATTTAAAAGAGAGATTTGAGAATTTAAAAGAGCTTCCTATAGAGAATATAAAAAGCATTCAGGCAAAGGGAATTGAAGGATTTTTTGAGGGCAAAAAGATAATTGCCGGAAATTTGCAGCTTTTAAAAGATAACGGCATAGATTTTGAAATAGAGAGCGAAAATTCCGTTTTGCTTTTTGCGATGGATGGGAAAGTTAAGGCTTTGTTTGAGCTTAGAGATGAGATAAAAGAGAAAGCGGCCGAAGCTGTCAGCAAAATAAAAGATATGGGAATAGAAGTGGTTATGCTAACGGGAGATAACGAAAAAAGCGCCAAAAGAGTTGCAAAAGAGGTTGGAATTGATAAATTTTACGCTAAACTTCTACCGCAAGATAAACTCTATTATATTGAAAAATTTCATAAGGAGGGCAAAATAGTTGTTATGGCCGGAGACGGGATAAACGACTCTTTGGCTCTATCTTGCAGCGATATAGCCATAGCTATGGGAAGCGGAGCCGATATAGCCATAAATGTGAGCGATGTGGTTTTGCTTGATGAGAAAATTGAAAACATCTATTTTGCTTACAAAATAGCTAAAAGAGCTTTCAAAACGGTAAAAGAGAATCTAACTCTTTCAATAATCTATAATACTTTTGCCGTGCCTTTGGCTGTTTTGGGATTTGTAAATCCTCTTGTTGCGGCTCTTTCTATGTCGTTAAGCTCACTTTTAGTGGTGGGCAACTCTTTTAGAATCAAAAGGAATATAAAATGAGCGGCGGAATTATTGCTATGATGCTTGGAGTCTCTACTTTGCTTGGGGCTTTGGGGCTTGCGGCTTTGCTTTGGGGACTTAAAACGGGACAGTTTGACGATACCTCCAAATTTATAGACGGAGCGAGGTTTGATGGAGAAGAGGAGCTAAGAGATGCCGTTATGATGGAAGAGAAGAAGAAAAAAGCTTTAGAAAAGAGAAGAAAAGATAAAAAAGTTATGCCAGATTAAGAAAGGAGAGATATGCAAAAGCAAAAAGAGAAAAATTATTGGCCCCATTTTGTGGCCGGTTTGATTTTGTTTGGGATAGGTCTTGGAGTTTGGACTATAGTTATGACGATTGATAATCCAGTTGAGATGGATAATAGCTATATGATGAATTATCATCAGCTTGACAGAGATATTAATAAAATAATAGAGAGCGGAAAAAAGTTTGATAAAAAGTATGATTTTGCTCTTTTAACAAAAGATTTAAAAACCGGAGAGAATACCCTTTTGCTTGAGGTAAAAGATAAAGAGGGAAATATAGTAAAAGATGCCAAAGTGGATATCTTGGTTACAAGACCTGAGACTACAAAATTTGATAAAAAGATAAAAGCAATTTTTGAAAACGGCAAATATATAGCAAAAGTTAAACTAAATAAAGAGGGCAGGTGGAATCTTATAATAAGGGTTACGATAGATGGATTGGAGAAGTTTAAAACCTATAAGCTTCATACATAAGGCTTTCTGTGGTAACCATACTTTTTGATCTTGACGGCACTTTAATAGATTCTACAAAAGCGATTCTCTCCTCTTTTCACGATACTTTTAAGAGTTTAAATTTCAAAAATGTCGAGGATGAGAAGATTTTATCTTTAATAGGCCATCCTTTGGATTTTATGTTTTTGCATATGGGAGTAGAAGAGAAAAGAGTTGAAGAGTTTGTATCAACATATAAATCCTTTTACAGACAAAGAAGCAAAGCTATGACAAAATGGCTTCCAAACGCTTTTGAAGCGATAAAGGAGGCGCATAAATTTGCAAAGCTTGGAGTGGTAACTACTAAGACTGGAAGATACTCAAAAGAGCTTTTGGAACATATGAAAGCTTTGAAATATTTTGAAGTTGTAATAGGACGGGAAGATGTTATACATCCAAAACCCCATCCAGAACCTATTATAAAAGCTCTAAATTTTATAAATTCGCTTAAAGATAAAAGCTGGATGATAGGTGATACCTGTCTGGACATTGTCTCAGCAAATCGAGCCGGTATAAAAAGTATTGCAGTAAAAAGCGGGTATGCCGATCTAAAAGAGTTACGAAACTGCTCAACACATATAAAAGAGTGTGCATTCGAAGCAGTGAAGTTTATAGAAAAAAATATTTAAGTTAAATAAAGCTTAAATTAAGATATCTTTGCTTACAATAGGATACTAATTAGACTAAAAATAAGGAGAACTTATGCTTGAGATGAGATGGCATAGCCGTGCCGGACAGGGTGCCGTAACCGGCGCTAAAGGTTTGGCGGACGTTGTCGCAAAAACCGGCAAAGAGGTCCAGGCTTTTGCGTTTTACGGATCTGCCAAAAGAGGTGCCGCAATGACAGCATATAACAGAATAGATGATAAACCTATATTAAATCATGAAAAGTTTATGAGGCCAGATTATGTCTTGGTAATAGACCCGGCTTTGGCTTACATAGCCGACATTACGGCAAATGAAAAAGAGAGTACAAAATATATAATAACTACTCACCTTCCAAAAGAGGAGCTTATAAACCAGATTCCAAAACTAAAAGGAAAAGAGGTTTATGTTGTCGATTGTATAAAGATCTCCTTGGATACTATCGGAAGAGCCATTCCAAACACCCCTATGCTTGGAGCTTTGATGAAAGTTTCCGGTATGTTTGATCTTGAATATTTTCAAAATGCTATGAAAAGCGTATTGTCAAAATTTCCTCAAAAGATAATTGACGCCAATATGGCCGCTATAGAGAGAGCCTATAACGAAGTTAAGTAAAAAAGAAAGGATCGTTTATGGAATATGTAGGTTGGGATAAAGTAACTACCGGAACGATTATAGAATCTTTTAGTGAGCCGGTTGAGAATGTAGCTTATGTTAGACCTGAAGAGAGACCATACTCTCCTATGAACTCTCATGAAGCAAGCGTTGCTTCATGGAGATTTATAAAACCGGTTTACAATAGAGATATCTGTATAGATTGCCAATTTTGCTGGGTCTATTGTCCTGATACTTCTATAATTTCAAGAGATAAGAAGATGATAGGAGTCGATTACGAGCATTGCAAAGGATGCGGAATATGCGTAGAGGTTTGTCCTACAAATCCTAAATCTCTTTTAATGTTTGATGAAAACAAACCTAACGAAGAGGCGCTTTCTGAGTGGCCGGAAAAAAAGAAAAAATCAAAGGATAAATAATGGCAGAAAAATATGAGTTGCAGGAAGTGGAAGTTTGGGACGGTAATATGGCGGCCGCCCACGCCTTTAGACAGGCTCAAATAGATGTTGTCGCCGCATATCCCATTACGCCGTCCACTCCGATTGTTCAAAACTATTCAAAATTCTTAGCCGACGGTTATGTTGACGGCGAATTTGTGATGGTAGAGAGCGAACATAGCGCAATGAGCGCTTGTCTTGCGGCAGGGGCTGCTGGAGGAAGAGTGGCTACCGCTACAAGCTCTCAAGGTTTTGCTTTGATGGTAGAGGTTTTATATCAGGCTTCCGGTATGAGAGTGCCGGTTGTTTTGCATGTGGTAAACAGAGCTTTGGCTTCTCCTTTAAATGTTAACGGAGACCATTCTGATATGTATTTGGGAAGAGATGCCGGATGGATAAATCTATGCTCTTTTAATCCTCAAGAAGCTTATGATCTTACCTTGATGGCTTTTAAAATCGGAGAGGATTTAAATGTAAGGCTTCCGGTTATGGTTCATCAAGATGGATTTATCTCTTCTCATACCGCTCAAAACGTAAGACCTTTACAAGATGAAGATGCTTATAAGTTTATAGGAGACTACAAAGAGGTAGATCCTATGCTTGATTTCTCAAGACCGGTAACTTACGGAGCTCAAACAGAAGAGGATTGGCACTTTGAGCATAAAGCAAAACAGCATAAAGCTTTAATGGAATCAGTTTCAGTTATAGATGATGTTTTTAAAGAGTTTGAGAAGCTAACGGGCAGAAAATATAACAGAGTAGAAAAATATATGATGGATGATGCCGAAGTTGCAATAGTGGCTTTGGGAACTACCGTAGAGAGCGCTGAAGTTGCGGCAAAAGAATTAAGAGAAAAAGAGGGAATAAAAGCGGGAGTTGTTGGTCTTAGAGTATTAAGACCGTTTCCTTTGGAAGAGTTAAAAGACGCTTTAAAAAATGTAAAAGCCGTAGCTTGTCTTGATAGAAGCGCTCCTGGAGGAACTCTTGGAATGCTCTTTAACGAAGTTAGCGCGGCAATGTATCATAGCGAAAACAGACCTGTTATAAACAACTATATTTACGGACTTGGCGGAAGAGATATGACAATAGAGAATCTAAAAGAGATTTTCAAAGAGGCTAAAGCAAATGCGGATGCCGGAAAGCTTACTACGCCATTACAGCAATTTAGCGGCCTAAGAGGGCCTAAACTCGCTTTTTTTTAGAAAGGAAGAGTAATGAGCAAAATAATAAAAAATTTAAAAGAGTTTTCTACTGCCAATGAGAGATTGGAGGGAGCGCACCTTCTTTGTCCAGGATGCGCCCACTCGATAATTGTTAGAGAACTTATGAACTGCACAGATGATAATCTGGTAATCTCAACAGCTACCGGATGTTTAGAGGTTTCCACAGCCGTTTATCCCTACACTTCATGGGATACTTCATGGATTCATATAGGATTTGAGAATGCGGCTGCGGCAATAGCGGGAGCTGAGGCTATGTATCAAGCTAAAAAGAGAAAAGGGACACTAAAAGATCCAAATGCTCCGGTTAAATTTGTAGCTTTCGGAGGAGACGGAGGAACATACGATATCGGTTTTCAATCTCTAAGCGGAGCTGTAGAGAGAGGACACGATTTTACATATATCTGTCTTGATAATGAAGTTTACGCAAATACGGGAGGTCAAAGAAGCTCTTCTACTCCAATAGGAGCCTCTACTTCAACATCTCCAGCGGGAAGAGTAAGC
>JALVCR010000033.1 GCA_027009865.1 Campylobacterales bacterium | reverse complement strand
TTATACTCCTCTATCGGATGAGATTTTAGTAAAAGCCAAAAGTCACGGGTTTTATGTTTTATCCAAAAAATATGCAAAAATAGAGACGAAAATAGATAAATTTATTCTTAATAAAGAGAAATTTCATACAAATTCTTTTCTCTTTAAAATGAAAGAAAAGGATTTTTCATTAAATAACTTTAAAATTTATGGTAAAGATTTCTGGGTCTCTTTAAATGGAAAAAAGAGAAGAAAAGATATAAAACTGACTCTTTTCTCTCCTGGAATTTCTTTTAAAGAGGGAAAAATTAAAGATATAAAATTAGATATAAGCGGAAAAGGGGATGAGAAAGAAGGTGTTTTAAAGATTAAAAAAGCCGAATTTGAATTAAAAGATTTTAAATCAAAAGAGATGAATAAGAAAGTCTCTTTAAAAAGAGATGGGCTTGTTGAATGGAAAGGCGAAGATGCGAAGATAGATATAGATTTTGGAGATTTACTTAAGTTTTACGCTATAAAAAGAGGCGATAATATAGATGAAAAGATAAAAATTAAAAAACTATATCTCTCTTATGAAGATTTTGGGCACACTACTATAACCAGCAATATTTCAATATCTCAAAAAAAGAAAAAAGTTAAAGTTTTGGGAGGTATAAATTTTTATGATACTCTAATAACATATACTCCAAAATTTTTAAGCATTTCAGAAGATAAAGATATTGTAATAATTACCAAAAAAGATAAAACCAAAAGGCCTAAAAAGGAGAATAAAAATTTTCTAAAAAATGTAGCCATTGATTTTTTCATAAAAAGCAAAGATGAGATGATTTATAAAAACGATGATGCCGAGATATCTTTCAAGCCCGATTTGAAAATAGAAAAAGAGTTTAACAAACCTTTAAAGCTTCTTGGAAAAATTAAGGTTATAGAGGGATATTACGATTTAGCAGATAAAAGATTTTTAATACAAAAGGGAGCGATAGCTTTCAGGGGACAAAAGCAGATAAATCCTCTTTTGGATCTTCATATAAAATATGATGAGATAGAAGATGTTTTGATTTTCATAGATATAAGAGGAGATGCTAAAAAACCAAGACTTGTTTTTAGATCTAAACCTCCTATACCTAAAAAGGATATTTTATCTTATTTAAGTTTTGGTATGAGTACAAGAGAATTGAAAGCTGCTGGAAGCAATGCCAAAGGAGCGGCTGAGAAGATATTTTCAAAAGCCGTTTCCAAAGATTTGGCAAAAGCTTTAAATCTTGATAGACTCTCTTTAAGCAGAAACAAAGAGGGCAGTTTTGATGTCAAAGCAGGCAAAAAGCTAAATAAAAAAACGATTATCTACTATCAAAATAAAAGAATGCAAAGCAGTTTCATTTATGAAAGAAAACTAAGCGACAGATGGAGGGTTGATATAAGTGGAGGGCAGGAGATAGGGAAAAATGGAGTTGGCACAGCGGGAGCAGGAATCGATTTTTATTATGAAAAATCTTTTAAATAAAAATTATTTTATTTCTAATGTTATATATGGATTTTCTCTGTCAAGTTTTGCCAAAATATTTATCTTCAAAGATGGATATTTATTAAAAAGCCTGTTTTTTAAAGATTGCAATACATGAAGAAAAGTTTTTGAAAGAGGGGTTTTTATCTCTTTTATCTCTTTTTTTAAAGTTAAATTGGCTATTTTTTCCATAATCTCTTCATAAACTATTTTATTTGTTTCTCTTTGTATTCTATAGGGAAGCATGAAATCGAAATTTCTTTTAAAAACCTCTTTTTCATTTTCATTTAAATTTGGTATTTCATCTATTTTTGATTTTTCAAGATCCAAAGATTTTTTATAGGAGGATATTTTATTTTCATATATTTGTTCTATATTTGAAATTTCTTTATATATTATTTCCAAAATTTCATTTTGATTTAATAATTTTTTTGGTGAAAGAGTTTCCATCTCTTCGGAATTTTTCATTTGTGAAATAAGTTTCAATAAGTGAGCTGATGGTTCTATGTATTCATATTTATCCTCTTTGCTTTCAAAACTTATTCCTTTTTGAGATATTAGAGGTTTGTTTCCAGTATATTTTAAATTTATCATTTCTATCCTTGTTGTTTATTTATTATATCGGCATTTTTTTGAATTGAGAAAATTAAGTTTCAAATAGTAAAATAATATTAAAAAGAATAAAAAAGGAATATTTTGATTTATAAAAAGATTTTTCTTTTACTTTTTACTTTTATTTATTTAAATGCTTCTGATTTAAATAATACTTTAGTAGATGCCAATATAACTGTATATAAAAATCTTTTACAAAATATTTCGAAAAAAGAGAGAAATGAAAAAAATGCTTTGCAAATGATTTTAATAAAGAAAATTATTTCTTTAAAGGAGACTTCCTTTAAACCTTTAAAAAGTTTAAAAATAGCAAAAAGTATCGATGAATATAAGAAAAATTTTTATATATTTTTACAATGGTCTGAAAATAAAATTCTTTTAATAAAAGATATAGAAGATTTAGAAGATAAATTATATATGTTGAAATCTCAAATTAGAGTATTAGATGGCAATCAATCTTTTACTCTAAATTTGCAATATGTTCTTTATAAAAATCAATATGAGATAAAAAAAAGAGAGCTTAAAGAAGTTAAAAAGTTGATACTCTCTTCTCCTCCATATTTTATAAAATCTTTAAATAATTTAAATATAGACTTAAATAATACGAAAAACTCTCTAAATAGATTAAAAAAAGATATAAATGATTTAGATAAAAAGATAGAAGAATATAGGCTTAGAAGGGAAAGGTACCTACTTTTAAAAAGAGATAAAAGAGTGTCTTTGATAGAAAAATATATAAAACAGCTTCAAAATTCTAAAAAAGAGTTTTTAAAAAGAGAGCTTTTTTACTACTTTTTGATTTTCTCTTCAGCCTTAAAAGAAAAAAATGATAAAGTTTTTAATTTACATCAAAAAATGCTGAAAATATCTTCAAAAATAGAAAAAAACCCCATCTTTTCAAATGATTTGCTCTATCTTTTCAGAGAGATGGAAAAGAGTTTTTTGGGAACTGTAAAAACTATTCAAGCTACTACGTTTATTAGCATAAAATCGAGTCTAAAATATTTTTGGTTGAAAATAAATGAGCCTTTATTTAAAATAAATAATATCTCTATAAGTATATTCAAAATTATTCTGGCTCTTTTTGTTTTTATTCTTGGGTTTATAATCGGCAATTTATATAAAAGAAATGTTAAAAGAGTCTTTTTTAGAGATTTTAGAGTCGGTCATCCTACTCAAATTCTTTTTGCAAATCTTGGATATTATATAATAGTTATTATCTCTTTTTTAGTTGCCCTTAATATTATGGGAATAGATCTCTCTTCCATTGCTTTGGTTGCCGGAGCTCTTTCGGTTGGTATAGGCTTTGGACTTCAAAATGTTGTCTCAAATTTTATTTCCGGAATTATTTTGATGTTTGAAAGAAGCATAAAAATAGGAGATTATATAGAGATAGATGAAGATTTAAGAGGCCATATAACCGATATTCGTATGAGATCAACAACTATTACTACAAATTCTAATATAGATGTTATTGTTCCAAATCAAGATTTTATTCAAAATAGAGTTATAAATTGGACGATGAACGATAAAATAAGAAGATTTGAGATACCTTTTTCGGTTGCTTATGGAAGTGATGTCCATAAAGTTATTGATATTATTTTGGATGCTGTAAATAAAAGTAATTTTAAAGATGTTTATAATACTCCTTTTAGACACACAAGAGTTATTTTTAGAGAGATGGGAGATAGTTCTTTGAATTTTGAGCTTTTTGTATGGATAAAAGGGGAGGGGGTTTTTTATCCCAAAAGGACTATTTCAAGATTTCTTGTTTTAATTTATGATGCTTTAAATGAAAATAATATAGAGATACCTTTTCCTCAAAGAGATATTCATATAAGATCAATTGATGGAGAAATTCCTTTAAAATTTATAAAAAAGTAGCTGTCCTAACCACAACTTAATCTGACAAAGGAAAATATAGTATACTTTTGATCTGGTTACACTTATTATTCTACAAAAATTCTCCTATTTCTGTGTTTTAATAAGTGTAGCCAGATCATAATAAGCCTTTTTTATCTGTTATGGTAGTAAAATTTTGGGGTATTAAAAATCAAGAGGGGATTTGATACTGTTTTTACTAAGATTTCTTACGATATGTGTGTAAATCATAGTGGTAGATATATCTTTATGACCTAAAAGTTCTTGAATCGTTCTTATATCAATACCAGCTTGAAGCATATGTGTAGCATAGGAGTGCCTAAAAGTGTGTGCTGATACTTTTTTAGGAATTTTAGCTCTATTTACTGCAGATTTTATATTTCTTCCAAAAGTAGCGGGTAATATATGAAATCGTATCATTTTACCGCTTTTTGGATCTTTAGAAATATTTTTCATAGGAAAAAGATATTGCCATTTAAATTCTTTATTGGTATTTGGATATTTTCTCTCAAGCCCATGTGGAAGATTAACATACCCAAATCCTTGGCTTAAATCTTCTTGGTGAATTTTTTCAACGTTTTTTATATGAATTTTTAAATCCTCTTTTATTGTTTTTGGAAGAGGAACAATTCTATCTTTTTGACTTTTACTATCCCATATATATACATTATCAAATCCAAAGTCTATATCTTTTATACGAAGTCTTAAAAGTTCATTCATTCTAAGTCCACATCCATATAGCAGTTTTAGCATAAGTTTATAAACACCATTCATATAAAAAATAATTTCTTTTACTTCGTCTTTTGTTAAAACTACTGGTAAATGTTCTTTTCTTTTTGCTTTTAAAGCTTGAATATTCCATTCACTTGTATCTATGCCAAGTACCTCTTTATATAAAAATAAAATTGCATTAAAAGCTTGATTCTGCGTAGTTGGTGAAACATTTTTATTTATGGCAAGATGAGTTAAAAATTCTTCTATTTCAATTTTTCCCATATGTATTGGATGTTTTTTATTATGAAATAAAATATACTCTTTATTCCAATACACATAAGTCTTTTCAGTAGCTCTACTGTAGCCTTTAAAAATAATTTTTTCTCTTAAAATATCTAATAATTTTTTTCTTTGTGGCAATTAAAATCCTTTCATATATGTCTTTTTATAACAAGATTAAGGATAAATATATATTAAAATGCTATTTTATCACAAAATATGGTTATAAAAATGAATTATATTCTAAAGATATGGATATTCATGGTT
>JALVCR010000032.1 GCA_027009865.1 Campylobacterales bacterium | reverse complement strand
AAGTTATTATAATGATAATGGTTATTAAAAAGGATTTGGTATGGGATTTTTGGAAAATTTTTTTATATCTTTATGGCATCTTAGCGCGGCGATGTCTTTTTATATTCTTTTTGGTCTTTTGATAGCTGGAATTTTGCATGAGATAATACCTTCCGATTTTATACAAAGACATCTTGGAAAAAGCACTGTTTTATCTGTTATAAAATCCACTCTTTTTGGAATTCCTCTGCCTGTTTGCTCTTGCGGAGTAATTCCTCTTGCGGCCGCTTTAAAAAAAGAGGGAGCAAGCAAAGGGAGTGTGCTTAGTTTTCTTATCTCAACTCCGATTACCGGAATAGATTCTATTTTGGCAACATTTGGAATATTTGGATTAGCCTTTACCGTTTATAGAGTTGTAAGCTCTGTTATTATAGCTTTAATAGCGGGGATTTTAGAGAATATTTTTGATAAAGAGAAAGAAGTTAAAAAATTTAAAATAAATCCTTTCTCTCCTATAAATAGCGCTCAAAATATCTCTTTTGTCAAAACCCCTTTGAAAAAGGAGGCTAAAAGAAGGAGATTTTCTTTTAAAAACGCTCTTAGATATGGATTTGTAACTTTAATGAAAGATATAGCAAAGCCTCTTTTTTGGGGACTTTTGATAGGAGCTTTAATTTCGACAGCAATTCCTGAAAATTTGGGAGAGATATTAAGCTCTCACTTATGGATAGGATATTTAGCTTCCATATTGATAGCTCTTCCGATGTATGTTTGCGCTACGGCAAGTCTTCCAATAGCTGCCTCTCTTGTTTTAAACGGTGTTAGTTTAGGAGCTGCATTTGTATTTTTGACAGCAGGACCGGCTACAAATACGGTAACTATGGGAGTTGTTAAAAATATGCTTGGGAAAAGGGCTTTAATTTTATATCTTTTAACTATTAGCGGAGGCTCTTTATTGTTTGGGTTTGGTTTGGATCTTTTGTTTGGCTCTATAGAGGCTAAAGAAATTGTTAAAATTAAAGAAAGTGTGGGTTTAGTTGAATCTGTAAGCTCTATTATTTTATATATTTTGATTTTTTACTTTTTATTAAAACCTCTTTTAAAAAAAGAGAAAAAGAGCTGCTGCGCGTAAAAAGGGATTTTATCCCTTTTTAACAGTTTGCGCCATATCCCACATAGGAAGAAAGATTCCAAGAGCCAAAAGCAAAACCATACCGGCTATAAATCCAAGCATTATAGGTTCTATATAAGAGGAGATATTTTCTATTAGATCCTGAAATTTGATTTTGTAATATTCGGCCACCTTATCAAGCATCTGATCTAAAGCTCCTCCTTGCTCTCCGGCTTTTATCATCTGAATGAGCATCCCTTCAAAAAGTCCTGTTTCCTTGAAAGATTCCGTTAAATTAACTCCTCTTTCAACCGATACCTTAACAAGGGAGAGTTTTTCTTTTAAATATTCATTTTCAGTGGTTATAACGGCCGTATCCAACGCTTCCACTACCGGAATTCCGGCTCTAATTAGCTCTGTAAATATCATCATAAATCTGCTTAGAGTAGAATAGTAGATAATATTTCCGATAAGATATGTTTTTAGTATATGTTTGTCAAAATTGTATCTAAACTGGGGATTTGTTCTATTCATAAATTTTACATAAAAGATTACTCCAAAAATTGAACCCAAAATTAAGAGTCCGTAATGATTTACCGCATACTCCATTCCAAGCAAAATTTTTGTGGGCAAAGGAAGTTCGGAGTGAAATTTATCAAAAATTGCTTTAAATTTCGGAACGACATAAATCATCATAATTGAGAAGGCTATTGCGATAGCTATCATTACGGTTATTGGGTATCTCATAGCTTTTTTAAATTTTCTTTTATTCTCAAGCATCTCCTCTAAAATATTTGCAAGTTTTTGCAAGGATTCAGCCATATTACCGGTATTTTCTCCAAGCTCTATCATTGCTACGGTAACGTCTCCCACCTCTTTTCTAAATTTAGAGATAGCTTCTGTTAGGCTGTGTCCGGCGTTTAAATCTTCGTCTATTTTAGAAAACATCTCTTTAACTTGCCTGTCGGTAGCAGATTTTACAACCTCTTTTATACTGTCATGAATAGGAATACCGGCATTTGCCATAACCGCTAATTGTCTAATTGAAGAGATTAGGTTCTCTGGTTTTATCTTCTTTTTAAAATATGAATCTCCAATATATTTATAAAGCTCTTTTGCTCTATCCTCTACCGGAATGGAGGTTTCATTTATTCTAAGAATAGTTCCGGCAATTTTAGCTTTTGCTATATTTAGAGCTTCAATTTTATTTATAGCTTTTACCACTGTTTTTGCTTTTTTCCCCTTTAAGATATAGTTTACTTCATAATATCTAATCATGATTTAGCCACCCTGAATATCTCTTCTATTGTTGTAATTCCTTTTGCGGCTCTTAATATACCGTCTTGAAACATTGTTTTAAATCCTTTCGAGATAGCGTAATTTAGCATCTCCTCTTTTGAGCTATTTCTTGCTATCATACTTGATAGAGTCGTATCTATTCCCAAAACTTCAGAAATCATCTCTCTTCCTATATATCCTGTTTGAGAGCATTTCTCGCACCCTTTGGCTTTATAGAATTGATAATTTTTAGGCAGATCCTTCTCTATCTCCTTTAAAACGTTATCTGGAAGGATTGTTGGAGTTTTGCAATATGGGCACAGTTTTCTAACAAGTCTTTGAGCCTCAATTGCAGCTAACGCTCCGCTTACTAAATATGGCTCTATTCCCATATCGACAACTCTTGTTACTGCGCTTATGGCATCGTTTGTATGAAGAGTTGAAAAAACCAGATGTCCTGTTAAAGCCGCCTGAATGGCAATTCTTAGAGTCTCTTGATCTCTTACCTCTCCTATCATTATGACGTCTGGATCCTGTCTTAGAATAGATCTTAAAGCTTCGGCAAAAGTTAGTCCCGCTTTTTCGTTTACTTGAGTTTGCTGAATCATATTTACCTGATACTCTACCGGATCTTCTACTGTAATTATCTTTGTCTCTACGCTTTTTATAGCATTTAGCGCGGCATAAAGGGTTGTAGATTTACCGCTTCCTGTAGGTCCCGTTACAAAAATAATCCCGTATGGAGCATGCATTGCTTTGTAGAAAGTCTCATATGTCTTTTTTTGCATTCCCAAATCTTCAAGTTTTATCATAACTTTTGATTTGTCCAAAATTCTCATAACTATCGATTCGCCCGTTACTATTGGAAGAGTGGAGACACGAAAATCAAACTCTTTATTTAAAATGGTAGCTGAGAATCTTCCATCTTGCGGTTTTCTCTTCTCGGCTATATCAAGATTTGCCAAAAGTTTTATACGGGATGATAGGGGAGGGTAGATATCCTTATCGAAAATAAACATCTCATTTAACGCCCCGTCAATTCTTGTTCTAACGATACAATTTGTTTTTGTCGGCTCTATATGGATATCGCTTCCTCTTGCCAAAATAGAGTTTTTTAGAATTATCTCTATTAATTTTAGAATAGCTGAGGAGTCTTTTGTATTTTCCGCTTGATTTTTTGTGGTCTCTTTTTTTATCTCTTCTATAATATCTTTTATTTTTGCGTTTGTTTCAAGTTTATTTAGATGTTTTTCTATCTGGTCGGGATCTGCTAAAACAACTTTTACAAGTTTTCTTGGGAAAATTCTTTGCATAACTTCTTGAATTGTAATATTTAGCGGATCTTTTAAAGCTACATAGACGTTTATCTCATCCTCTTTAAAAGGAAGAGCGAAATATTTTTTTAGATACTCTAACGGAGCTTTTGAAGCTATAGAATAGTTTATATCGGTTGTGTCAAAATCCATATAGGGAATTTTAAGCTCTTTTGCCAGATTCTTTAAAAATTCCTCTATATTTATAGAGAAATGATCTCTTATTTCCTCTAATGTAATTAAATTTCTCTTATAAAGTTCATTTACCAAAAGTTTTATATTCTGTTCTGGGAAATAGCCCTTTTTTATTAAAAGTTCGCCTATTTTATGGTCTTTTGATTCCTCTTCAAGCTCTTTTGCTCCATTTTCTGTAATTATTTTGTTTTTTAGAAGGAAATCTATAATATTTTTGTTAAAGTTTTGCATTTCTCGCCTCTTTAATAGATCCTTGTTTTAAGAAGGATTTTACCTTTGAAAGTTCTTAAAAAAAGTTTTCTTTTATCTCCCATCTTTTCTATACTTAACTTATAGAAAATGTCAGGATTTTTTTTATCAGGAAAAATGTAAACTTTTCCTTTTTTTATATAGTCATTTTTGACATATCTTACGAATATATCGGATAAAATATAATTTGTTTTAGGAATTTTGACAAAAGATATATCTTTGCCATCTAAAATAGAGTGAAAGAGAAGCTCTTTTTGGTAGAGAATCGTTAAAAAGTATATAGAATTTTTTCTATCAGCAGGAGTCTTTTTTAATAAAAAGGCAAAGGAGGCCATTTTT
Organism: Campylobacterales bacterium; assembly: GCA_027009865.1. Lineage (GTDB taxonomy): Bacteria > Campylobacterota > Campylobacteria > Campylobacterales > JAADDG01 > JAADDG01. Next base: position 775 of record JALVCR010000032.1, on the reverse strand, counting down.
TCAAGCTCATTTGCCTTAAGGCATGAAAGAGCGCAAAAATTTAAAAATTCATCACTTTTTTTATAAAGATTTATACTTTTCTGGCAAAGAGAGCAGCTCTTCCAATACTGCCCGTTTTCGTAGCTTTTTAAAATATTCTCTAAACTTTGAGCCTTTAATAAAGTTAGGCTAACCGTTAAAATTGCTATTTTTCTCAAGCTTTTGAAGCGCATTTAAAACTCTTTGGGAAGTTTTGTTTTGTAAATAGATTTTCAAAGCTTTTATAGCTTCCTTTTTTTGTCCCATTTTCGTTTTAGCTTTTGCAAACAAAATCCAGCTTCTCTCGTTTGTGGGGTCTATTTCGTTTGCTTTAATTGCCCAGTAGAGGGCTTTTTTATATTTTCTTTTTTCAAAATATGTATTAGATAGCATTAATGCGTAATTTATATTATGAGTAGCTTGAAATTTTTTCTTTAAAAATGTAATAGTATCTACTTTTTTGCTTATTATTTTTATCTTTTTGTTCTCTTCTTTTGGAGAATTTGCAGCCTCTTTTATTTTTATTGAAGGTTTTATTTTAGGAGGTGGAAGAGGCGGATTTTTAAAAGAGGTTTTTTTGCTTTTATTTTTTATATTTTTTATAAAATCGGTATTTAGGGTTAAAACTTCCTCTTTCTTCTTAGGCTTTTTTAGATTTTCTATTCTTTCATCGGCTATGAGTATCTCTTTTTTAATCTCTTTTTTGAGATCCTCTTTTTTAAAGAAAGATAGATTTTCTTTATTTAGGTAAATATAT
>JALVCR010000031.1 GCA_027009865.1 Campylobacterales bacterium | reverse complement strand
GGTTAAAACTTCCTCTTTCTTCTTAGGCTTTTTTAGATTTTCTATTCTTTCATCGGCTATGAGTATCTCTTTTTTAATCTCTTTTTTGAGATCCTCTTTTTTAAAGAAAGATAGATTTTCTTTATTGATATAAATATATCCTCCAAGTATGGTAAAAGAGAGAATCAAAGATGAAAGCAAAGCCTTTTTTGAGTGCTCTTTTATTTTAAACCTAAGCCATTTTTTCTCAAGTTCTTTTATCTCTTGTGCGCTAAGCATTGACAATCCTTAAATCTATTGCGGCCATTTCCAAAAATTTATTTTTAAGTTTTTTGGAATTTAGCTTTTTGGGTTCGTTATTTTCATAATATTCGCAAATTTCAAAAGTTTTATATAAAAGCTTATTTGTCTCTCTTAGATTTCCTTTTGCAAATTTGTGAATGAGTTTAAACTGCGGCTCTCCGATTAATGAGAGATAATTAAAAAGATTATGATATACCAATTTTTTTTCCAGATATAATTTAAGCTCTTGAAGAGAGATACTCTTTATCTCTATCGTCTCCCAGATTCTTGTTTTAAAATAATCTTTTGCCAAAACATCCTCTTCGTCGGTTTTGTGAACGGTAAACAGAAATTTAAATCTTCTTGTATCTGCCATTAATCTGATTTTTTCAATCAAATTTGGTGGATACAGTTGAGCTTCGTCTATTAAAATAGTTATCGGAGAGATTGCCTCTTTATTCATTCTTCTTAGAAAATGTTTAAAGAAAGAATCAAATGATGAAATTTTTGGCTCTTCTTTGAAAATTTTTTGATAAATTGCTCCCAAAAACTCCTTTTCGTCAAAAAAGGGAGTAGGAAAAAAGATTATTGGATACTCCTTTTTTAAATCGTTATAGAGCTTTGTTAAAAGAAAAGTTTTTCCAGTTCCAGGCTTTCCGTATAGAAGTATCAGTTTAAGAGGCTTTTTTAAAGCCTCTCTTAGTTTTTTGTAAGCCATTACGGATTGAGTTAGATTGACATAATCAAATTTATTTCCCTCTATGAAAATATCTTTTATTTTTTTATAATCATTCATTTTTAATCCTCGTATATCCTAAATCTTTTAGGGATATTGTTTTCTTTTTATAATCATTTCTTATAATGTGAGGAGTTATGATAATTACAAGTTCACTTCTTGTTTTTATTTTCTGCTCCTTTTTAAAAAGTCCTCCAAAAATTGGTATATCTCCCAAAAGAGGCACTTTTGAGGTCTCTTTTCCATATTTTGTATCTATTAAGCCTCCAAGTATTATTCTCTCTCCGTCTCTTAGTTTTACCACAGAGGAGATCTGCTTTTTTAATAAATCAGGCGGAATGGTTCTTATATTGTTTTTGCTTTGAACCTGCACATCCTTTATCGAACTGATAGAAGGATTGATTTTTAGGATAATTTCATTATTGTCGGTAATTTCCGGAGTTATATCAAGAAGTATTCCGGCAAATATCGACTCTATTATCTCATTTTGAGCAGTTGTTGTTGAAGTTGAGCTTGTGGTGGTGCTCTCTAATCTTTTATAATATAGCTGCTCTCCTGAGCTAAATAGAGCGGGCTGGTTATTTAACGTAACAACTTTTGGATTTGAGATAGAGGTTACGTCTCCTTGAGTTTTTAGGAATTTTATAAGCTCGTTTAAAGAAGCTCCTCCAGTTAATTTAAAAAAGGTAGCGTGAGCTGAAGGCAAAGGATCTCCAAACTCTTTTATCTCATCTCCTTCCACTTGCGATAGGTTGTTTGTATTTAAAATCTCAAAGCTTGTTTTGAAATTTTGAAGTTTATATAACTGCGCCCAATCAATTCCTGTGCTTTTTGAATCGTTTAGAGAAACCGATAGGATCTTAACGTCTATCATCACCTGTTTGTGAAGTCTTTGCATTAAATCTTCTATATATTCAGATACTCTGTAAATTTGCTTTTTGGTTCCAGTAACTGTTATTATTCCCCCCTCTTTGTTTATAATAGGAGGAGGCGCTTTAAATTCATCTTGGGGCGTATTTATAATTGATGAGAGCTCTTTATCGAGTGTATCCCAAAAATCGAAAGTCTCATCTGAGGTTATAGACATTCCCGAACTTGATTTTCCGCTGTTTCCCCCTTTTGATTTTCCAGAAGTGCTTCCGCTCTCTCCAGTTAGCGTTATATCGGTGCTGCTTTTTCCGACTCTCTTAGTGCTTACATAATCAACTTTAAAGCTTTTTGTAAAAATGGCGTAAATTTTTAAAACGTTATTTTTAAAGTCATACTCCATTCCTTTATCAAGCAAAAGCAGATTAAAAATCTCATCCAAAGTCATATTTTTAACATTTATTCCAAAAATCTTCTTTTGAAGATCTTTTTTTGCTACCTTATCTTTCGTAATTATCGAAAAACCGCACTCCCCACTTAACTGCTCCAAAATATCGGCAGTGTTAACCTCATCAGATACTTGAATGTTAAAGACTCTGTTTTTACAGCCATTAGCGCTAAGCGGCGATATAGCTGTAAATATCAGTGTAAGAATAAGTATCAATCTTTTAATGAGAGATAATTTTAATGTTTGCATCTTTTTTCCTTAAAGACAATTTTATTTTTTTATATCTGTTTCTTAAGATCACATATCCGTTTGCGATTTTAGAAACTCTATACTCCCCTATTTTTTGGTGGAGTCTATACCATTTGTCTCCTATTTTTGCTTTATTGTTAAATATAGCCAAAAGTTTTAAAACCTTTTTCTTTTTAGATTTTGCGCCATTTTTTGAGGCTTTGGCTTCTTTTGCTATTTTTTTAATCTCTTTTTTATAAACGAAAGGATCTTTTATCGTATCAATAATAGATTCTCTCTCCCCAATTCTTTTCTTGCTTATCTCTTTAAAAATATTTTCAAATCTTTTCAATTCAGCTTTTAATTGAGGATCTACAAGTTCAGCTTGCAAAAGAATTGAAAAGAGGGTTAAAAAAGCTATCTTTTTCAATATTTCATCCCCCAAACTGAGATTTTAAAATCGGCGTTTAGTTTTTTCTTGCTTTCCATATGAAGATTGTAGATGTCAACTACAAGTTTGCTCTCTTCTATGGAATTTAGAAATTTCATCATATCTTTAAATTTTCCGCTTGCTTTTATATTTATCTCTAAAATCTGCTCTACTTTATGCATGTTTATATCGTTGAATTTGTTTTTTATGTATTGAATCGTTATATGATATTTTTGGGCTAAATAAGATATATTGTCCAAAAATTTCGCCCAATTTTCATCATTGAAGAGCAGATAGCTAAGTTCCTTTAATTTATTATCGACATAACTATTTTCATATTTAGTTTTTTCAAGGTTTTTTTCAATATTTTCTATATCTTTTTTAGCCTGTTTGATGTAAAATGCAGAGTCTCCATTTACGGTTTTTGATCTAAGATAAGAGACTTCGGCATTTAATTTTTGCCTTATACTCCTTACCTCTTTTTGAACCTTCTTGAGATTTGCATCGGTAACTGGATAGACAAACTGATAAACCAAAAAACCAAAAACAGCCGCAATAGCTAAATAGATCATATAAAGTTCGGTTGGTTTTTTATCCTTTAGGGAGTTGTCTATCTGTTCTAAAATATCCACATTAGTACTCATTTAATCTCACCTTTACATCGCTGATATAGACGCTTTTATTTCCGTCTCTTTTTATCTCTTCGGTGCTTATATCGTATTTGCTCTCTTTGGCTAAAGCTTTTATAAGCTCGGTTATCTTTTTATCTTTTTTACTATAAACTGTTAATGTAAGATTTGTCATATTGTTATCTACGCTTAAGACTTTCGTATCATATCTGTTTATGTTTTGAAACAGATCCGATAAAATCATAGCTTTCATAGGATATGAAACCTTTTTTCTATATATTTCGTTTAAGAGTTTTTCTCTAAAGGTAAGTTTATTTTTCTCCTCTTTATATATTTTCAAAACCTCTTCTTTCTTTTTTGAAAGTTTTGCAAGTTCTTCTCTTAGTTTTGAAGTTTTTGCATAAATTTGGCTATATTTTTGATTTATTTTATTTAAATCATATTTTAGCTTTGCCGTGTATCCTATTTGATATAAAGGATAGATCATCGATAAAACAGCGCTTATTACTGTAACCATCAAAAGTTTGCCAGCAGGTCTTTGTTTAAAGCTTGGAGGTCTTTTAAAAGGGCTTATATTATAAGTATCATCTAAATTTTCCTGATATACCTGGGCTGTTAGAACCATTAGATAATGAAGCTGATCTATATAGTGGGAGGCTTTTATTGGGATATTGAATTTAAATTCCAAAGAGTCAAGCTCAAGATAGTTTTTGGAATATTCGTCTATTCCCATAAAGAGGCCTATTTGTGAGCCTATATAGAGTTTGTTGATATACTCTATATTATAAGCTCTCTTTGCAAAACTTAAAACATCGCTTATATATAGAAAAATCTCTCCATATAGTTTCATTAAAGCCTGCTGATAAGAAAAATTTGAACTTTTCAAACCTTCATTTACGATTAGATCGTAAAATTCCCTCTCTTCTATTCTCTCTCCCACATATTCGCAAAATTTCTCATTCATTGTTTTTAGGGAGTATTGAATCGATTTTGAGTAGATATACTCTCCATCTTTATATAAGGCTAAAAAAGTATCCTCTTCTTGAAAATAGATAAAACAATCGGTAGATTCTCTTTCTAAAATCTCTTTATCGTAAAGAGATTTTAAAAGAAATGGAGCAGGAGTTATATAGTCTATATACTTTATCTTCTTTTTTATCTCTTCAAAATCTTTTTCTAAAAGAGCCTTGTTTATTGCGGATACGTTAAAATGCCTGTTTTTTTCATCAGTTGAGCTTGTTTCAAAATAGAGTATTTTATACTCGGTTGCCGAATCTAATCCAAGCTCTTCATAAGCTTTTATCTCTATTACATCTTTTAAATCTTCTTCCGGGATGTTTTGGCTTATTTCAATAGATGCGCTTATTACATCTTTTGTGTAAATATAGGATATATAAAAATGATTTTTCTTGAATTTATCAAGTTTGCTTGTTTTAAGCTCATTATTTTTATATAGAAAAACCCTTTTTGAGTAAGGATCTATAGTTATTATAGGTGTTTTGCTTTTTTCCATATTTTACCCGTTTGCATTAAGATTTATAACTCTTAATGCAATATCGGCAAAATATGAAATTAATTAGATATCATAACCAAGTTTGGAGAGGGATTTTTTATTTTTGCTCCATCCGGGTTTAACCGTAACGAAAAGTTCAAGATAAATTTTCTTTTGAGCTAAATTTTCCATTAATTCTCTTGCATATTTTCCTATTCTTTTTATACTCTCTCCCCCTTTTCCTATTATAATCATTTTCTGGCTTTTGCTCTCTGTAACGATTGTGGCGTAAACTTTTTCCAATTTTTCGCCCTCTTGGATTTTATCTATAATAACATCTGTAGAGTAGGGGATTTCCTGAGAAGTTTTCTCAAAAATAGCTTCTAAAATAAACTCTTTGTAAATATCTCTAAAATTTGATGTTGTTATAAACTCAGGATCGTATAAATATGGGTGAGTTGGAAGATATTTTATGATTTCATCTAATAAATACTCTCTGTAGCTTTCGCTTTTTATGGAAATCGGTATAATAGATAGAAATTTATCCTGATATTTTTTAAATTCTTGAAGTTTTTTTAAAACAACTTCATTTTTTACCCTGTCAGTTTTTGTTAAAAGCACGATATGGGGGGTATTTTTTTTATTTAGTGCCAAAAATTTCTCATAATGCTCCAAAGAGTCGGTAACGGGCGATAAAAAGAGAATTAAATCGCAATCTCCTATCGCCTTTAGGGCCTCTTCAAGCATAAATTTGTTTAAAAGCCTCTCTTTTTCATGAATTCCCGGAGTATCTACCAAAATTATTTGGGCATTTTTGTGCATAACTATGGCTGTGCTTCTTTTTCTTGTAGCGTTTGCTTTGTGAGAAACCATTGAAAGTTTCTCTCCTAAAAGCCAGTTTACAAGAGAGCTCTTTCCTGCATTCGGTCTTCCCACAACGCTTACAAATCCGGCTTTCTCTTCCAATCTGTTTCCTTATAAAATATATCTTGCGCTATCTTCATCTTCTATAATCATATCAAGTTTTTTATGCACAAGCTCTTTTGTAACCGTTATCGTCTCTCCCGCATGCTCGTCAGCTTCAAAGCTTATATCCTCCAAAACCTTTTCAAGAACTGTATGAAGCCTCCTTGCCCCTATATCTTCGGTTTTTTCGTTTGCTATATGGGATATTTTAGCTATTGCTTTTATAGCCTCCTCTTCAAAAACAAGCTCTACCCCTTCTGTTAATAAAAGGGCTTGATACTGTTTTAAAAGTGAGTTTTTAGGTTGAGTCAAAATTTTATACAAGGTCTCTTCAGAGAGTGAATCAAGCTCTACTCTTAGAGGAAATCTTCCCTGAAGTTCGGGAATTAGATCGCTTGGTTTGCTAAAGTGAAACGCTCCTGCCGCTATAAATAGAATGTGATCCGTTTTTACGACTCCATATTTTGTATTTACGTCTGATCCTTCCACGATAGGAAGCAGATCTCTTTGGACTCCCTCTTTGCTTGGATCTTGTCTTGAGGAGTTTTTTGAGCTTACCGCTATTTTATCTATCTCGTCTATAAAAATTATTCCCCCGTTTTGCGCTCTTTGCAAAGCTTCCGTTTTTATAGCCTCAAAATCCATAAGTTTTTCGCTTGCGCTTACCTTTAATATCTCTTTTGCCTCTTTTACGCTAACTTCCTTTTTTATCTTCTCGCTTCTAATTCCAAGAATCTTTATAAAAGATTCTTGAGCTTTGGCAAGTTCTGGGGGAAGAGTGGCGTCGCTTATCTCGGCTGAGTTTTTTGGAATCTCTATTTCAATTTTTAAATTGTCAAGCTCTCCGGCTTTAAGCCTTCTCTCCATTCTTTCAAAACTCTTTTTATAACTCTCTTTTTTCTCTTCGCTTGCGCCTTTTGGAAGAGGAGGGAGAAGCTTTTCTATAATTTGCTTGTTTACATACTCCTCTATTGCTTGGGCGTTTTTTTCCCTATGTTCGGCTTTTACCAAATTTATAGCTGCATTTACCAAATCCCTTACCATCGATTCTACATCTCTTCCCACAAATCCAACTTCTGTGTATTTGCTTGCCTCAACTTTTATGAAGGGAAGATTCATCATCTTTGCAAGTCTTCTTGCAATTTCTGTTTTTCCAACTCCGGTAGATCCTATCATTAAGATATTTTTTGGCATTATCTCATCTTGCATTGAAGGATCCAGTTTCATTCTTCTGTATCTGTTTCTAAGAGCGATTGCTATTGCTTTTTTCGCTTCATACTGGCCTATTACATATTGATCAAGATAGGCTACAATCTCTTTTGGTTTTAGATCCATAGGCTTTTAGTCCTCTATTTTATAGATTTTTATATTATCGTTTGTGTAGATGCAAAGTCCGGCCGCAATTTTTAAAGACTCTTTTACTATCTCCTCTTCTGATAAAGAGGAGTGCTTATCCAAAGCTCTTGCGGCAGAAATGGCAAAATTTCCGCCGCTTCCGATAGCGGCAATTTTTCCGTCTTCCGGTTCTACCACGTCTCCTGTTCCGCTTAAAATGAATATATGCTCTTTGTTTAAAACAATCATCATAGCTTCAAGACGTCTTAGATATCGATCTTTTCTCCACTCTTTTGAAAACTCTATTACCGATTTTAACAAATCTCCTCTCTTTTTTTCTAAAACAGCTTCAAACATATCAAACAAATTAAAAGCATCAGCCGTGCTTCCGGCAAATCCAGCCAAAATCTTTCCGTTGTGAAGTTTTCTTATTTTTGTGGCATTATTTTTTAAAACGGTATTTCCAAACGTTACCTGACCGTCTCCCCCGATAACGGCGCAATTTTCTCCTCTATAACCAAGAATCGTGGTAGCTTCAAACATTAAATCGCCTCTACGATTAGATTTAGTTTTGCATGAATTCCGTGTCCAAGTTTAATATCTATTTCAAAATCTCCAGTCTGTTTGATTGGAGGGTGAATATCTATATGTTTTTTATCTATCTCAATATTCTCTTTTTTCAAAGCTTCGGCTACCTCTTTGTTTGTTATCGCTCCAAAAAGAGAGCCGTTAGCTCCCGCTTTATGTCTTATTGTAAGAGTTAGGCTCTCAATTTTCTCTTTTAATTTTTTAATCTCTTCTAACTCTTTTGCCTCTTTTTTAGCTTTCTCTTCTTGCTCCTTTTTAAAAGCGGCTATCACATCAGGAGTGGCAAGTTTTGCAAAACCTTTTGCTATTAGAAAATTTCTCCCGTATCCGTCTTTTACCTCTTTTATCTCTCCAGCTTTTCCTAAGTTTTTAACATCTTTTATCAAAAGAACTTTCATAATTTTATCCTTTAAATTGGTTTAGCCGATTATATCATAGTTTGTTTGGAATGGGCGCATTTTGTAAAATCTCTCCTCTGTAACTTAAAATTCCGTTTGCCAAATGCGATATTTTATCAAAACCCATTCTTCTTAGAATCATCAAAACGTGTCCTGTTCTGTTTCCGGTTCTGCAATATAAAATTACCGGCTCGTTTTTTAATTTCTCAAGCTCGTTCATATGAAGATGAATGACGCTTGTTGGCAAAAGAAGATCTGTCCCTTTAATGCTTGCGTCTGTATATTCGTAGATTTCTCTTATATCTACAAGTTTAAAATCTATCTCTTTTTTTTCTCTTGCTTTAAGCAAAGTCTCAAGCTCTTTGGAAGATATATTTATGTTTTTTAACATATTTTCTAAATCTTGCTTGCTGTATTTTTCCATATTTTAATAATCCTTTGAAAATTTTTTGCCGATTTTAACAAAATTAGATTTAAATTAATATAATCTTTGGGTCTGAATTATTCGGAGATTGCGGCTTTTTGGGAGGAGTTTTATAAAGGCTTTGGTTTTTTTATTTTGCCGCAATCTCTTCTTTTGAGGAGATGGGATATATATTATCGTTTAAAATTGGAAAAATTTAACTCTTAATTTATGAAATTATGAGTAGAATTTTCAAAAGGTATAAAAGGAGCGGTTATGAGAGTATTGATAGCATTTTTTATTTTGATTTTTTTATCTGGATGTTTTACAAAAGAAGAGCTATCTCCCAAAGAAGTTGCGGCAGAGTTTTGGAAATATTATATGGAGAATGATTTAGAAAAAGCTAAAGAATTAACTGTCTATAAAGAGATAAATAAAGCCGCTCTTCCAGAAGAGATTGAGATTAAATCTTTTAAGATAGGAGAGGTTTATCAAAAAGATGGAAATGCAGAAGTTAAAACTACTTTGAAACTTGCAAGAAAAGATGATATCAATGACACAATAGAGATAACTTTTAACAGTATTCTTCTTTTAATAGGCGATAACTGGAAGATAGATTTTTCTAAAACTTCCCAAAATCTTCTTAGCGAAGTTGCCAAATTGGAAGCTCATGAAATTAGCGATACGATAATGACTCTCTTTTTAAACGGAGTTGAAAACGTAAAAGAGTTTCAAAAGATTTTTGAGAAAAGTTTTAAAGAGATAAATAAAAAGATGCAAAAAGCTTTTGAGCAGATGCAAAAAGAGCTAAGAGAGATGGAACAAGATATTAACTCCTCTTCTATTTAGGTTTTAGATGCTAAAAGCGATATTTACAAACAGTTTTGGAATACTTTTTTCAAGAATTTTAGGCTTTGTAAGGGATCTTTTAACCGCTTCCATCTTGGGAGCCAACATCTATAGCGATATATTTTTTGTAGCTTTTAAACTTCCAAATCTCTTTAGAAGGATTTTCGCAGAAGGGGCTTTTGTTCAAAGTTTTCTCCCTTCCTTTATATCTTCCAAACAAAAAAGTCTCTTTAGCGTAGGAGTTTTTTTAAGATTTTTTATATTTTTGCTCTTTTTATCCATTTTGGTTACACTCTTTAGCCCCTTTTTTACGAAACTGATAGCTTTGGGGTTTGATGAGAATGTCGTAAAAATTGCCTCCTTTTATGTGGCTTTAAATTTTTACTATCTTGATTTTATATTTGCGGTAACTTTTTTGGCCGCTTTGCTTCAATATAGAAACCATTTTGCCACCACAGCTTTCTCTACCGCTCTTTTAAATATCTCTTTGATTATCTCTTTAATTATTTCAAAATCAAAAGAGCCAAAAGAGATAGTTTTGTATATGAGCTATGCCGTGCTAATCGGAGGATTTTTGCAGCTTTTAGCCCATATAGCAGCCGCTAAAAAGCTTGGAGTTTTAAAGATATTAATAGGCGGATTTAAATATATAGGTAAAAAATCTTCTCTTGTCAAAAATGAGATAAAGAAGTTTTATTCTCTCTTTTTCCCGGCGGTTTTGGGAAATTCAACGGCTCAAATTTCAGCTTTTTTGGATACTTGGCTTGCAAGTTTTCTAACTGCCGGTAATATAAGCTATCTCTATTATGCAAACAGGGTTTTTCAGCTTCCGTTAGCTTTGTTTGCTATTGCCACTTCTACGGCTATTTTTCCAAAAGTTGCAAGATATTTAAAAAATAAAGATAAAAAGATGGCTATTTTGATTTTAAAAAAGAGTTTTTATTTTCTTCTCTTTTTTCTTACAGCTTTTGTAATAGGCGGAATCATTCTATCAAATGAAGTTATATCTCTTCTTTTTCAAAGAGGGGAATTTACAGCTAAAGATACTCAAATTACCGCTTTTGTTTTATCTATGTATCTAATAGGGCTTTTGCCTTACGGCCTTTCTAAAATATTTTCTCTTTGGCTCTATTCTCTTCATAAACAAAAAAAGGCCGCAAAAATCGCTTCCTATTCTCTGATAATAAATATAGTTTTATCTCTTATTTTAATCTATCCTTTAAAAGCTTCCGGACTTGCTCTTGCAAGCTCAATTTCTGGGTTTTTTTTGCTTTTTTATACAATAAAGGAGTTTGGTTTTGAAAATTTTAGAGGTTTTTTGAATTTAAAGATAATAATTTTACTCTCTTTATTTTCTACATTAGAAATTTTTATTTTGATAGCTTTTAAATATCTAATAAAAGCATAGAGTTTTTATGAGTTTAAAATATAATCTGCTATTTTTTCGGCTGCGTTTGGAGAGATAAGCTCTTTTAATCCTCTGCTTATCGGCTCGATATCTTTTTGCAAAATATTAAATAAATCCTCCTTTTTTAACTCTTCCTCTCTTTTTAAAAAGGCTAAATTTCTATCCGATAGATATTTTGCATTAAAATATTGGTGATCTTTAGCCGCATATGGGTAGGGGATAAACAAAGAGGGAAGAGCGGAGGCTGCGAGAGTAAAAAGACTTCCAGCTCCAGCTCTTGACACGGCAAAATCAGCTTTTTTCAAAAAGGAGGCGATATTTAAAGAAAAATCGAAAACTTCAGCCTCTATCTTCTCTTTTTCATAAAAATATTTAACTCTTTTTAAATCTCTCTTTCCGCACTGATGTATAATTTTAATTCCCCTCTTATTTAGCTCTTTTGCGCAAAGGATGGCAAAATTGTTTATAAAAACCGCTCCTTGGCTTCCTCCCAAAAATATAATACTCTTTATATCTTTTCTAATTCTTGCGTTTTTAAAAAAGATTTCGCTTACCGGATAATCCTTTATGGGGGAAATTTCATCAAAAGAGCAGAAAAATGCTTTGCTAAATGGTTTTAATGCTTTATTTAAAGTTCCTGTAACTGAGTTTTGCTCATGGATATATAGCTCTTTTCCAAACAAAATTGAAGCTATAGAGGCCGGGGCTGCTGAATATCCTCCTACTGAAAAAATTTTTTCTATTTTATGCTCTTTGAAAATATCTCTGCATTGAGATGCATATTTTAAAATATTTGCAAGAGAAGATAGCTTTTTGACTCCTTTTTTATTTACCACCCCTTCTATTTTAAAAAAATATTTCTCCCTAAAGCCTGTATCGTTTTCAAACCACTCTCTATCCTGCCCGAAATTAGAGCCTATAAAAATGGGCTTTAATCCTCTTTTGTTTAGTTCCTCTTTTATTGTTTTGGCAACGGCTAAATGCCCTCCCGTTCCCCCTCCGGTTATAACTATCACAATTTATTCCTTTTGCTTATCATCAAAACCATTCCTATAGCTATCGAGTTTGCCAAAAGAGAGCTTCCTCCGTAGCTTAGAAACGGAATTGCTATACCTTTTATCGGAGTTAGGGAGGTTACTCCAAAAGAGTTCATTAAAAAGGAGGTTATTAAACTAAGAGCGACTCCTGCGCTAAATAGATAGAACATCTTATTTTCGCTTCTCGCGGAAATTTTAAATATTTTATAAGTAATAATTGAAAAAATAAAAATAATCCCTATTACGCTAATAGTTCCTATCTCTTCTGCAATTCCTGATAAAACAAAATCGGTATGAATTTCGCTTAAAAAGCCAAGCTTAAAAGAGCTGTTTGCAAGTCCCTGTCCCAAAAAACCTCCATGTTTTATAGCATTTAGTGAATTTGTAATTTGCAAACCATCTGGCGCTTTTTCTATTTTTAGATAGTTTGAAAAGGAATCTGGAAGAAATGATAGAACAAAATTTTGAATATTGGCCCACCATATCTTGATTCTTGCTATTCTGTGAGGAGAGGTTACGATTGCCATTATAAAAACACTTATAGCGCTTATTGTAATTATAAAAAAGAATCTAAAACTGCTTCCTGCAAGCACTGCCATAAAAGCTAAAGTTATTCCCAAAACAATAACCTGTCCCAAATCATTTTGCAAAATAGCTATTAAGTATATAACTATCAAAAAAGCTATCATATAAGGAAGAAATATTTTAATCTCTTCAAACAGAGGCTTATCTTTTTCTATCTTTCTGCTAAAACTCCAAGCTAAAAAGAATATAAATCCTATTTTGAAAAATTCTACGGGAGCTAAAGATATTCCGGCAAATTTTATCCACCTCTTTGCTCCTCCAACTTCCGTTACCAAAGAAGAGGGGAGAAACTGCATTAAAATCATTAAAGCCAGGCTGCCGATAAACAGCATAAATCCCATAATGTTCAAAGCTTTATCGGGATTGAATCTTGAAATTTGCCACATTAAATAGATTCCAAACATTCCCACTATCAACTCTCTTATAAAAAAATGAAATTGATTTACTTCAAGTCTTATAACAGTATATGTTGTAAGAGAGTATGAAAATATTATCCCTATGAAAATCAAGAAAGCTGTATATGAGAAAAGTTTGACGTCCGTTTTCATATTATCTTTTTTCCTATTTTTTGCTTATTATACAAATAAAAACCTTATAAATTCAATTATCCTTATTTCTTTAAAAAATCTTTTTTAGTTAAAAATAAAAAATATCAATTTGCTGGAACATTTTTTGCTTATAAAAATAAAATTATTTAATTTAGGAGAGAGAGGATGTCTTTTTCTATAAGCAACTCTTACAATCTAATGAGCGAAGCTTTAAATTACAGAGCATTAAGACAAAAGATTATATCTTCAAATATAGCAAATATAGACACCCCCTTTTATAGGGCTAAAGATATAGATTTTGAATCCACTCTTTTAAAAAAGGCTAAAAAAGCTTTTGGTAATGAGGATAAAAAACTTAAAATGGCAATAACCAATAAAAATCATTTAAACGGTATTTTGGATTTGGAAGATGAGAAACCTTCTGTTTTTTTTAGAGACGGACATTTGGCAAGAAATGATGCAAATACGGTAGATTTGGATATAGAGACTACTGAGATGAGTAAAAATTCTATTATGTTTAACGCTCTAACTTCCGCTTTAAAGAGAGATTCGCTTTTGTTTAAAGCGGTGATAGATTCATCTTCAAAGGTTTAGGAGATAGAACATGGCTTTTTTAAACGGTTTTGATATAAGCGGGTACGGACTTTCGGCTCAAAGATTTAGAATAAATATAATAAGCTCCAACATAGCAAACGCAAATACAACAAGAACGGCTGAAGGAGGCCCTTATAGAAGAAGAGAAGTTGTCTTTAAAGCTGTAGATTTTGATGAGGCTTTAAATAATGAGCTTGAAGATAAAAATACTCTCTTAGAGTATGAAAATCCTTTGGATGAGAAGGATATAAAAAAATTTCCCTCTCCAATTATAGAAAATGTTATTGTCGATAAAGTGGTAAGGGATGATAGCGAATTTAAAATGAGATACGATCCAACTCACCCAGATGCAAACAGCGAAGGTTACGTAGCTTATCCAAACATTAACCCGGTTATTGAAATGGCCGATTTAATCGAGGCTACGAGAGCTTATCAGGCTAATGTGGCAGCTTTTCAAAGCAGTAAATCGATAGCTTTAAATTCGATAGATATTCTTAAAGGATAATAAATGGCGGTAAATTCGATAAACTCTTTGCAAACTCTTTTAAATTCCAAAGCTATAGACAAGACAAACAGTAAAGATAAAAGTAATATTTCAAGTAGTTTTGATAAAATACTCAAAGAGAGTTTAAAAGAGGTAAACGACCTTCAAAAGAATGCTGACAAAGCTATGGCAGATATCGCCACCGGAGAGGTTAAAGATCTTCATCAAGCGGCAATAGCCATAGATAAGGCCGAAATTAGCATGAAGATGATGCTTGAGATTAGAAATAAGGCGTTAAATGCCTACAAAGAGATTTTAAGAACCCAGATATAATTTTTAAAAGGGGTATATGAGCGAATATTATAGAAAATCAAAAATTGTTTTTATATTTTTACTTTTAACGTTTAGTCTTTCAATACTTGTAATACGGTTTATCTATTTAACTATCAAAAAATCGGAAAATTTTCCAAATCTTTATGCAAGTGAAAGAAATACCGCTATTAGAGGAAGTATTAAAAGTTTTGATAATTTTACTTTAAGCAGCAGTAAAAAACTCTATAAAGCCGTTGTAAATACTTACACTATTGATCCTGATAAAAAAGAGCTTTTTATAAAACTTTTCTCCATCTACAGCGGAATAGATCCGAAAATTGTAAAAAGAAGGATTGAGGGCAAAAGAGGAAGCGTGGTAATCTCTTATAAAATAGCTTCCAAAAATGCCGTATATCTAAAAGAGCTTGCAAAGAAGCTCTATTATCTGAAGGTTTTTAGAGAGTATGAGGATAAAAAGAGACATAAAATATACAGAGAAGGGCTTGATATTTTAGAAAGCGGCGAAAAGAGAGAGTATAGGTATAAAGATCTCTTTACTCCTTTTATAGGATATATAAACAAACAGGACGATATGGGCGGTTTTACAAGAAATGAAGGGATTAAGGGAATAGAGAAATATTATGACGAGTATCTAAAACCTATTCAAAACGGATTTTTATATGGCAAAAGGGATATTGTAAATAATATTATCTTTAACCGCTCTTCCAAAGTTAGGGCAAGAATTGACGGAGGAGAGCTTTATTTAAATATTAAGATGAGATTGCAAAAGTCCCTTGAATATATTTTGGATAAAATGAAAGAAGAACTTAGGGCAAAAGAGATAGTTGCCGCCGTTATGGACAGCGAAAGCGGAAAGATTTTGGCGATAGCCACCACCAAAAGATTTAATCCAAATCATATTACCAAAAAAGATTATTCTGCTTTGAATATCACCGCAAGCGAATATCTTTATGAGCCAGGTTCAGTGATGAAGCCGATAACTTTCGCTCTTCTTTTAAAAGAGGGCAAAGTAAATCCTTTGGAGATGATAGATCTCTTTAACGGAATCTATAAGATAGAAGGGTATGTGATAAAAGATGATCATAAGTTTAAAAAATTAAGCGCCGAAGATATAATCGTTCATTCAAGCAATGTGGGAATATCTATACTCTCTCAAAGATTAAAGGCAATAGATTTTTTTCAAGGGCTTATAGATTTTGGATTTTCAAAAAGAAGCGGAATAGATCTCTATTATGAAAAGCATGGAAGAATTCCAAGCGTTACAAAGATGCAAAACGAAGTTTATAAAGCTACCGTAGCTTACGGATACGGGCTTGAGGTTACCTTTATTCAGCTTCTTAGAGCCTATAATGTATTTAATAATAAGGGAATTTTAATAAAGCCATCTTTAGCAAACAGGCTTCTTTTTAATAACAAAACTTTCTCTCTTTTGCATAGCGACAAAAAAAGAGTCATTCCAGAAAGCGTAGCTGATAAAATGAGAGAGATTTTAATAAAGACGGTAAACGAGGGAACTGGAAAGAGAGCTAAAATAGAAGGGCTTGAGATAGGAGGAAAAACGGGAACCGCCCATATAGCTTCCTATGGAGAGTATAAAGATAGATATAACAGCTCCTTTTTCGGTTTTGCAAACGATAAGAATCATAAATACACAATAGGCGTTTTGGTAAGGGAGCCTAAAGTGGAAAATTATACCTATTTTGCATCAAAAAGCGCAGTGCCCGTTTTTAGAAAAGTGGTAGAGGAGCTTTTAAATGAGGGGTTGCTTGTTAAAAATAGTGATTTAAAATAAAAAATAAAATAATAGGAATTGAATAGATAGCAAAAGTTCCTATTGCGTTGGCTCCCTGACAGCTTGTGCAGTTTTTATATTTTAAAGTCTCATACTTTGCATAAACTGCGTAAAAGATTAAAGCCAAAAAGTTTAAAATCAAAATGGCTGTATTGTAAGATAAAATCTCTTTTGCAAAATCTGTAAAAAATTTCAAAATAAATAAAAAATATTCAGTTACAAGAGCTATTCTTATTGCGGTTAATATTTTATCTTTAAAAAAAGAGGTAGGACACGTATTGGGAGTTTCATAG
>JALVCR010000030.1 GCA_027009865.1 Campylobacterales bacterium | reverse complement strand
CGCTATCTAAGGGCTTTGCCTCTATAATATCCATATTTAAAAAACTCTTGCAAAACGCCCTCTCCAATCCGCTTATCACATCTTTTAATGTTATATCAAATCTCTTCAATCCTCTTTTTCCTTGCCTTTAGCTATAAAACTCTCTTTTATCTTTTCAATCTCATCTTTGCTAAATCCCGTAGCCTCTTTTATAATTTTAATATCCACTCCAAGCTTTAAAAGAGATTTAACCAAAGCTATCCTCTCCTCCTCTTTCCCTCTCTCAATGCCTCTCTCCACACCTTTTTGTATGCCTCTTTCAAATCCTATCTCATAAGATGGCAAATCCTCCACTTTAACTTTAAAATCTATCATACTCTCCTCCTCTTTTATTATTGGCTTTAACTCCTCTCTAAGCTCCGCTACTGTCTCAAGCTTTAACAAATAGTTCTTTAAACTATTCTCATCATCCCTATTTAGCTCATACAATCTTCTTAAAACTTTCCTTATAAATTTTGACTTATCCCTCTTCTCCAAATCGCACAATATGGATAAAATAATAAAATCACTCTCGTTTGAATTTAAAAATAGCTCGCAATCCAAACTCCTTGTATCTATCAGCTCATATCTGTAATCTATCTTTGTCCTGTAAGCTTCAAAACTTATTCTATCTCTCATCCTAAGCTTCTCTTTCCCTAAATATACCACCGTCTGAATTACCGGAAGATTATATCTGTTATACAACTCCGTTAAATATCTTAACATCCTTATATGCATACTTTTATGATTCGTGCTTTGAAATTCGATATGTAAAATATACTCTCTTCTATCTTTATCTTTTATTCTCGCTATATAATCCGCCTGCTTCTCCTCTATCTTCTGCAAATCGCTATCTAAGGGCTTTGCCTCTATAATATCCATATTTAAAAAACTCTTGCAAAACGCCCTCTCCAATCCGCTTATCACATCTTTTAATGTTATATCAAATCTCTTCAATTTTTACCTTCTTAATATAGAGGTTAATTTTATTATATCATAAAGTTTTAAAAACTCTCATCCACGCTCATAGACTTTTTGCTCTTTTAGGTAAGTTTTGTTATGATTTAAAAAGAGTATTTCAAAACTTAAGGCTGGAAATTGAGTACGCAAAAAATAATAAAAAAAGTAACAATAGATACAATAAAAAAGATGAAAAACAAAACACCGATAGTTATGATAACCGCTTATGACGCTCTTTTTGCTAAACTTTTCGATGAAATCGTAGATATTATTTTGGTAGGAGATAGTCTAAATATGAGCTTTTGCGGCAAAGAGGATACTTTAAGCGCCACTTTGGATATGATGATTTACCATACAAATGCGGTTGCAAACGGAGCTAAAAAAGCTTTGATAGTGCTCGATATGCCTTTTGGCTATTATACTTGCAAAAAAGATGCTTTAAAAAATGCCATAAAAGTATATAAAAAATCAAAAGCTGATGCAATAAAAATAGAAGGTGGAGCGGAGAGGGCTCATATCATCAAATATCTTACAAAAAATTCGATTGCTGTTATGGGACATATCGGATTAATGCCCCAAAGCGTAAGAAGCGAAGGGGGTTATAAAATAAAAGGCAAAGATGAAGAGAATATCAAATCTTTAATACAAGATGCAAAAGCAATAGAAGAAGCGGGAGCTTTTGCTCTTGTGATAGAGGGAGTCAAACCAACTGCCGCAGAGGAGATAACAAAAGCTGTATCCATTCCCACTATAGGAATAGGAGCCGGAGTTAAAACTGACGGACAGGTTCTTGTTTGGAGCGATATGTTAGGTTTTTTTGAAGATTTTAAACCAAAATTTGTCAAAAGATATCTAAATGGAGCAAAACTTGTAAAAGACGCCATAAAAGATTATGCAAAAGAGGTTAGAGAGAGAAAATTCCCAACAAGCGAGTATGTTTACTGATGGAAAGAATTATAGAGATAGAAAAATTATCTTTTGAAAACGAATATGAAAAAAATCTCCGCCCGACAAGTTGGAAAGAGTATATAGGCCAAGAGCAGATAAAAAAGAATCTGCAAGTTTTCATAAAGGCTGCCAAAAAAAGAGAAGAGACACTCGATCATATTCTATTTTTTGGACCTCCTGGGCTTGGAAAAACGACTCTTGCAAATTTAATAGCAAAAGAGATGCAAGCAGATATCAAAACTACAGCTGCTCCTATGATAGAAAAGAGCGGAGATTTAGCCGCTATCCTTACAAATCTAAATGAAGGGGATATCCTCTTTATCGATGAAATTCACAGATTATCTCCTGCTATAGAGGAGATTTTATATCCCGCTATGGAGGATTTTAGACTCGATATAATAATAGGAAGCGGACCGGCGGCTCAGACAGTCAAAATAGATATTCCAAAATTCACTCTCATAGGAGCCACCACGAGAGCTGGAATGATAAGCTCTCCGCTTAGGGATAGATTTGGAATGCACTTTAGACTGCAATTTTATTCAAAAGAGGAGCTTGCAAAAATAATTAAAAAAGCCTCTTTAAAATTAAATAAAGAGTGTGAAGATGATGCCGCTTTGGAAATAGCAAAAAGATGCAGAGGAACCCCAAGAATTGCTCTTAGGCTTTTAAGAAGAGTAAGAGATTTTGCGGAAGTTGAAAACGAGAACAAAATCAATCTAAAAAGAGCAAAATTTGCTCTTGATCAACTTGGAGTAAATAATTTGGGATTTGATGAGCTTGATTTAAAACTTTTGCATCTGTTGGTAGAGGCAAAAAAAGCGATAGGCTTATCTACCATAGCTGCGGCTTTAAGCGAAGATGAAGGAACTATAGAAGACGTAATAGAACCCTACCTTTTAGCAAACGGATATATAGAGAGAACTGCAAGAGGAAGAGTTGCAACACGCAAAACTTATGAAGTTTTAAAATTTAAAAATCCTCACACTCCATCGCTATTTGGAGATGATTTATGAACAATAAAAACTTCATAATCGCTCTTTTATTTTTTATCGGATATTGGGTAGTATATCTTTACAAGCCTTTTTTGCTCGATATAGCAGTCGCAGCTCTCTTAAGCCTTGCTACCTATAACGCAAATCAAAAAATTTTATCTTTGGTAAAATACAAAGGATTAGCCTCTTTTTTATCAAGTTTTCTATTAGCTTTAATATTTTTCCTTCCCCTTATATATATGATAAACTCTTTGATTCTTCTTTTGGGGCATCTTGAAGTCTCTTCTATAGAAAAAACGGTAAATTATCTAAAAACCTTCTCTCTTCCCTCATATTTTGATTTTTTAGACCCTTATCTTGAGAGGTTTTTAGAAGGAATAGATGTTAAATCAATAACTACCAACTTGATAAAATTTGCTACATTTGTAGGAAAAGAGAGCGCAAATTTTATAAAAGATATGTTTTTAATTACAATTTTCTACTTTTTTATTCTCTATTATGATGATGAACTGATAGACTTTTTTAAAAGTCTAATCCCTGAAAAAAACGATAAAGAGCTTTTTGGGGAAGTATCAAACGTAATGAGCGTTGTTTTCTATTCAATTATAATAACGGCGATGTTTGAAGGAGCCCTTTTTGCCATAATAGCCAATATAATGGGGTATAACGGAATTTTGCTTGGAATTTTATACGGTTTTTCCTCTTTGATACCATTTGTAGGCGGAGCTATTATGTGGGTGCCTCTATCGGCCTATGAGCTTGCAAAACACAATACCGCCAACGCTATCATCATAGCTTTATACTCTATTATAGTAATATCCATTATTGCGGATACTTTCATTAAACCGCTAATTATAAAGTATATCAATACCAAACTTGTAGATAAACCCTCCAACATTAACGAGCTTTTGATATTTTTCTCCATTATCGCCGGATTATCGACTTTTGGATTTTGGGGAATGATTTTTGGCCCTGCACTTACAACATTTTTTATCTCTTTAGTAAGACTATATAAAAAAATCAGAAATAGGAGAAGAAGATATTGAGATTTATTTTAATATTTTTAGTTTTAGCCTTCTCTCTTCAAGCAAAAACAGAGCTCTATTTTATAAATAAAAAGGGAGAGAAACTTAAAAGAATAGGCTATCCTGGAAAAACAACTGTTCTTAAAATAGATAAAAGCATAAAAAATCCAAAAGTTTTTTTCAATAAAAAAGAGTATCCTGTAATAAAAATCAAAAATCATCTCCTATCCCTCATAGCCGTAAATTACAAAACTCCTCTTGGAGATTATAAAGTTTTAATAAAGGGAGACAATTTTAAAAAAACGCTCTTTTTTAGAATAAAAGATGCTCATTACAAAAAAGAGAGATTAAAAGTAGATCCCAAAAAAGTTCATTTAAGCAAAAGAGATCTAAAAAGAGTAAAAAAAGAGTATCTTGAAGCTATGAAAATCTATTCCGCTTTTACTCCCAAAAAGCTTTGGAGAGGGGATTTCATATCTCCTATAAAAAGCAAAATAACGAGCTCTTTTGGAAACGCAAGGATATTTAACTCTTCTTTAAAAAGCTACCATTCAGGAACAGATTTTAGAGCGAAAATGAACACAAAAATAAAGGCTTCAAACAGCGGCAAAGTGGTTTTGGCCAAAAACCGCTTTTTTGCCGGCAATTCAATTATAATAGACCATGGACTTGGAATTTATACCTGCTATTATCATCTAAACCGCTTTAAAGTCAGAAAAAACCAATATGTAAAAAAGGGAGAAATAATAGCTCTAAGCGGAAAGAGCGGAAGAGTTACCGCTCCTCATCTTCACTTCTCCATTAGGATAAACGGAGTGCAAGTAGATCCTCTGCAAGCTATCAAAACTTTAAATTCTCTTTGACTTTTTCTTTAGCAAAATAAAAATCTTCATAAAAAAATTAACATTATTTAATAATACTTTAATAAAAAAGTGCTAAAATGAATTTAAGAAGTTAATTTTAATATTTTATTTTCTTAACTGATAAACCATAAAAAAGGGTTAACAATGAAAATATCCTTAAGTTTAACCCATAACTGCAATTTAAGATGTAAATACTGCTATGCGGGAGAGAAATTTCAAAAAGATATGAACTTTCAAACCGCCAAAAAAATAGTTGATTTTGCATACTCCATAACCCCAAAAGATGAAGAGATAAATTTTAATTTTTTTGGGGGAGAGCCGTTTTTACGATTTGAAATAATTAAAAAAATTATAAGTTATATAGAAAGCAAAAAAACATTTCAAAAAATAAATTATAATATTACTACCAATGGAACAATATTAAATGATGAAATCATAGATTTTATAAATAAACATCAAATAAAGCTTTGTATAAGTATTGAC
>JALVCR010000029.1 GCA_027009865.1 Campylobacterales bacterium | reverse complement strand
CATATAAACCATCGAATAGGCGTGAAAAAATTTGGAATCAAACGAAAAATACCCTTTGTATGCGGGAATAAACAAAATCATAAAAATAATTGCATTAAAAATTCCAAGCGTAAAGAACGGCTGATGGGGCTGAGAGAAAAAATACTCCTTTTTGCTTTTAGCGGCACTAAATTGCATCTTTTTGCTCCTTTTTTATGCGATTATAACATTTCTTCCCCTTTGATTAGCAAAAAGAGAGGCCAAAATAAAACTTCATGCTCTTTAAATCTTTTTTTACCAAATTTATTTAAGTTTAGCAGGTAAGCTTTTGGAGGATTGTAATTTTCTAAAAAGTATTGATATGATTTGCTTATTTTAAAGTCGGATAGATTTGACTTTACTTCTATTGGGATGATATCGTTTAGAATAAAATCAACCTCTGCTCCATTTTTTGTTCGATAATATTTTAAATCTTTTTCTACCAGTTCTCTAAAAACGAAATTTTCCAATAAAGCGCCGCTATCTCCTCTATTTTCTAACGGTAAAAAATTATTTATTACAATATTCCTCAAACCTAAATCATAGAAGTAAACTTTAGGATTTTTAACGATTTCCAATCTTTTATTGGTAAAAAAGGGGGTTATTTTTTTTATCAGAAAAACTTTCTCTAAAATATCGAGATACTCTTTTAATTTATTTGAGTTAATTCCTACTGTATTTGCAAGTTCATTATAAACCACTACGTTTCCTATTTGTAACGAGAGTGCTTTTAGAAGTTTATACATTTTAACTTCATCAACAATTCCTGCAACATCTTTTATATCTCTAAGAAGATATATATTTAGCAGATTTTTTAGCACCTCTTTTTTTTCAAGTTCATCTTTTGCCAAAACGACTCTTGGATAACCCCCGTAAATAATATATTCGTTAAGATATTTATTTGTTTTTTCAATGATAATTGAAGAGAAATTTTCGCTATTGATAATTAGATTGTATAGATTTTTATCTTTATAATTTAAAAATTCTCCGAATGAAAAAGAGTATAGATTAAAAACAAAAATACGTCCTGCTAAATATTTAATCGCATTAATTGACAGTTCCATCGTGGAAGAGCCGCTTATAAAAATCTTTTTATTTTGAGTTGTATCATAAATAAATTTGAGATTTTTTCCACCTGTTTTTGCGTATTGAAATTCATCTATAAAAATTGTTTGAAAAGGCTCAATATAGAGTTTTATAAAACTTTTTATATCCTCTTCGAAGAGGGTTTTTAATTCAATATCTTCAAATGTTAGAAAAATAGGATTTCTAACTTTTTTATAAATCTCTTTTAAAAGAGTGGTTTTTCCTACCTGTCTTGGTCCAAATATTGCAATGATTTCAGGCGAATTTAGATATTTTTCTATTTTTTTTTCTAAAAATCTCTCTATATACATTTTAACCACACTATTTTTATATTTTTTTACATTTTAGCGTGGTTAAAATTAAAATTGTATAAGTTTTGGTATAAAGTTTTCATTTGAATAGGAGATATGAATAATTCTGAATATTTGGAATAAAATTTGAAGCGCAAGTTTTATTTGGAGGTTAAAATTTGGAGGTTAAAAAATGGTAGCTGAGGGGAGACTTGAACTCCCGACCTCCGGCTTATGAGACCAGCGCTCTAACCAGCTGAGCTACCCAGCCATTGAAATTTAGACGGAGATTTTAACGAAAAAAAACTTAATTAACCTTTAAAGGGCTTGGAGCCTATTTTTTAAAAAGCTCCAAAATTCCTTTTATTTTTTCTATTTTATCGTTTTTTTCTCCCTCTTTGCCAAATTTTTTCTCAAGCAGTTTTTCGACTTTGTTTATGGCTTTCTCTTTTAAATATTTTGAGGTGTTTATTTTTATTTTTGGTTTATTTATTCTTCCTTCTATTGAGCCTTTTATATCCTTTTTCTTTATCAAAATATCAAAAGGAGCTTTTATAGTCTCATTTTTTGTATCTATTTTTCCGTTTTTAAAAGATATGTAACTATGCTCGCTTCTTGCAAGTAGATTAAAGGTTACATGCTCTTTATTTATTATACTCTTTAGAGTTGTTTCATTAAATTTCTCTTTTGTAAAGTCATATTTTGTAAATGCGGCTATCATATCTGTTAGAGTATTTCTTAATATTTTTGCCCTCTCTATTTTTATGAAAGCTTCCCCCCTTTGAGAAATTAGATCATATGAGGCTTCTATATCGGCAACCCCGTCGGCTATTTTTGGATAGAGAGCCATATCAAGTATTTTTACTACATTGATATGTTTTGCTTGAAGCTTTAATTTGCCGTTTTTTATGACAAAATCTATGTTTCCCCCAAATTTTTGGGATTTTCCATCTATTATCAAATCTTTTTTAGTTTTTGTAATCTCTCCCTCTATTTTCATATCGCCTTTTAGTTTTTTGTTTATTATTGGCTGAAGAGTGGATAAATCTTTTATGTAAGCTTCATATTTTGCTTTAAATATTTGAGTTTTTAGGTCGTAAATTCCGTTGTATATTTTCATATCTATAAAAGATTTTAAATTTGCTTTCAAATCTATTTTATCTTTTAAAAATTTTATAAAGGCGGAAAGTTTGTATGAAGACTCTTTTGGAAGTTTGATTTTAAACTCTTTTTCTATTAAAGCTTGGTTTAAAACAGCCTCTTTTGTCTCTATTTTTGTTTCTCCCGTTAAAGGGGATATGTTTATGTTTGCCTGCAAGTCTATCTTGCCTTTTGATAGAGGATTTTCTCCTAAAATATATAATATTTTCTCTATCAAAGCCTCTTTTATATTTATATTCATTCTTTTTCCATCCATCTTAAGATAGCTCTCTCCTCCAAAAGAGTTGCTTATTGCGCTTATTTGAAAATCTTTGCCCTTTATATGTATATCTCCTTTTGCTTTTACTTCTCCTCTTAACGGCAGATTTGCTATTTTTTGCAAGGATTTTAATTTTGCCAATATCAAATAGTCGCTGTCTATTTTAATCTCTTTTTGAGATATATCCGTTTTTGCATTTTTGACTTTAATGTATCCAAAAGAGCTTTCTATATTTGCCGAAGTTTCTATATGGTTTCCTTTAAGATTTGAGATAACATCTCCTTGCAGGAAGCTGTTTTTTGGAATCTCTATTTTGAAATCCTCTTTTAAAGCTTGTGAATTTAAGATACTTTTATAGATTTTAAGAGAGGTTTTTCCCTTTAGGCTGTTTGGATTGAATTTTGGTATATTTATTAAAAGATCAAAATCTCCTTTTATATACTCTTTTTTACCTATAACTGCTAAAAGCTCTTCTATTTTTGCCTTTTTGGTTTGCAGATTTATATTCTCTATTTCACTATTTACTATCTGCAAGGAGTAGTCTATCGGAGAGGATAGAGCTTCTCCGTTTCCTTTTATTTTAATATCTTTTATATTTCCCTCTATTTTTCCCGCTATATTTATGTTTGCATTTATAGTTTTATCTTTTGTTTTTATTTTGTCTGCTTTGGCTGTGTAGTTTAAATCAAAACTTTTTTTAAAAAGATTTATAGTGCCGTCTATATTTATATCAATGCTATCATTTATATTGAGTGATGTGTTGATATGGTCTGTTTTTAGCGTTAGCTTGTTAATAGCTACTTTTTGGGCTGTTTTTTGGGAAATGAGAGAAGATAAATAGGGTTTTATAATATCGTTTCCGCTTTGGGTAAATAGTAAAAAATATCCAATACCGAAAATTATCGCAATTAACAACAATATATATGAAAATATTTTCATTTTATAACCTTTAGAAAATTTATGTAAATTTCTTAAATAAAACAACTATTAGTGAATAATACTAAAAATTTATATCCAATCCTGTCATATACTCTTGACAAATGACAAATTTTTATGTAAAATTTCAGCACTCAAAAATAACGAGTGCTAAAACTTAGAAAAAACATTTATAGAGGAGTTGACAATGAACTTTACACCATTAGGACAAAGAGTTTTGGTTCAAAGAGTAGAAGAAGAATCAACTACCCCATCAGGAATTATTATACCAGACAATGCGAAAGAGAAACCTTTAATCGGCGAAGTAAAGGCGATAAGTAAAGAGGTAGAGGAAGACGGAGAGATTAAAGTAGGAGATAAAGTAGTATTTGCTAAGTATTCTGGAACAGATATCAATCTCGAAGGTGAAGAGTATTTGGTTTTAAATACCGACGATATTTTAGGAATTTTAAAATAATTAACCTATTTTAAATTTAAATTAAAAAAATAAAAAATTAAAGAGGAGATGAGAATGGCTAAAGAGATAATTTTCTCAGACGAGTCAAGAAGCAAATTGTATGATGGCGTTAAAAAGTTAAGCGATGCCGTTAAAGTTACTATGGGACCAAGAGGTAGAAATGTTTTGATTCAAAAAAGTTTTGGCGCTCCTTCTATAACAAAAGACGGTGTTTCAGTTGCTAAAGAGATAGAGCTTCCAGATACTGTTGAGAATATGGGAGCACAGCTTGTAAAAGAGGTTGCAAGCAAAACAGCCGATGAGGCGGGTGACGGAACAACAACTGCTACTATTTTGGCTCATGCAATTTTCAAAGAGGGTCTAAGAAACATTACTGCGGGAGCTAATCCTATAGCAGTTAAAAGAGGTATGGATAAGGCTGCCGAGGCTATTATAGAAGAGCTTAAAAAACTTGCAAAAGAGGTTAAAAATAAAGAGGAGATAGCTCAAGTAGCGACTATTTCTGCAAATTCTGACAGAAAAATAGGCGAGCTAATTTCCGAAGCTATGGAGAAAGTCGGACAAGACGGCGTTATTACCGTAGAAGAGGCTAAAGGTATCAATGACGAGCTTGAAGTTGTGGAAGGTATGCAATTTGATAGAGGATATCTATCTCCATACTTTATAACAAATGCCGATAAGATGACTGTTGAGATGGAAAATCCTCTAATATTGTTGTATGATAAAAAGATATCCAATTTAAAAGATCTATTGCCTATCTTAGAGCAAGTTCAAAAAACCGGAAGACCTTTGCTTATAGTTGCCGAAGATATAGAGGGTGAGGCTTTAGCTACTCTTGTTTTGAATAAATTAAGAGGCGTTTTGAATATCGCTGCTGTAAAAGCTCCCGGATTTGGAGACAGAAGAAAAGCGATGCTTGAGGATATCGCTATCTTGACAGGCGGAAACGTAATTACAGAGGAGCTTGGAAGAACTCTTGAGAGCGCAACTATAGATGATCTTGGCAAAGCTGGAAGAGTTGTAATCGATAAAGAGAACACCACTATCGTTGATGGTGCTGGCGATAAAGAGAAAATTGAGGCGAGA
>JALVCR010000028.1 GCA_027009865.1 Campylobacterales bacterium | reverse complement strand
CCTCTACTCACCGCTCTCCCTTACTTTGTTTAAAGCTCTCTTCATCAAAGAGATATGATAATTTTCCTGATAGTTTATAAAATCAAAAAATCTGCTCAAAGAGTCGTTTTTAATGGCATCTGATAATTTTTTGCACTCTATTTTGGCCTTTTCCTCCTCCTCTATCCCCTCAAGAAGAAATTTCTCCAAATCTTCAAATTTATAAACTCTCTCCATAATAACTCTTGGCATTGTCAAAATTCCCATCTTTGCCATCATTCTTGCAAAACTCTTTAGATGATAGAAAGACTCGTCAATCAAATCTATAAAAATATTTGAAAGCTCTTTATCTTTTGTATAAAAATTTACATAAGTGTAAATCATTATAAGCTCATACTCTTTATAGCTCTCTTCAAACAAAAAAAGCGTCAAAGCGTCCGTTTGAATCTCGTCAAGCTCAAATCCCTCAAGCTCTCTTCTTTTGTCAAACGCTCTTATCTTAGCGTCATTTCTTTCATCTTTTAAAAGATTATAAAGCTTTGATATAAAATAGTTTTCATCGGTTACAAATCTTTTAAAAAGAGGGTCTGCATCATCTTCATAAAGCTCTTTTACCATATCTATATTTGCTATAAGCTGTTTTAAAAGCTCAAAATTGCTTTTAGCCTTATAGCTCATCTCTTCTCTATCGAAACTTATCTCTATATTCTCATCCGCAAGCTTTTGACCAAACCACTTTAGATGACGAAACTCTATCATCGAAAAATCGTATAAGATATTGTAAATCTCCTCATTATCTACGCTAAAAGCTCCAAAAAGCATACTAAGCCAAAGCTCATGCTTCTTTCTAAAAATCTCACTCGGTCTCATTTTCCAGTTCCGTTACACAATCTTCGCTGATAAAGAGAGTATGTTCCATCTCATCAATTCCTTCTTTCTTATTTTTCAGATTCTCTACCGAAGCCAAAAAGGCTTTCGCTACCATCTCGCCGCATGCTCTCTCAGACGGGGGAGCGCTTTTTAGTTTTTCTAAAAAATCTTCCGCCGCAAAAACAGCCTCTTTTAAACTCTCTTTTTTAACCATATCGGTAAAAATGGAGCCTCCCACAACCGTGCTCATACATCCGACAGCTTGAAATTTTATATCCTCTATCATATCTTTATTAATTTTTAAATATATCTCAACAAGCTCGTTATTTAGAGGATTTTTTCCAACCCCTTTGGCATCATACTCTTCTATTTTGCCGTAATTTCTCGGATTCATCATATGGTCTATATATTCGTCTTTTAACTTTTCCAAATCTGACATAGACTCCCTTTAGTGCTTAAATAGAACAAATTATACACTAATTTATAGAAAGATTTAATTTCAAGGCTCAATTTTGGCAAAAAAATACCCCGCTATAAAAAATAGGGATATAGTAATAAGCGGAGATAAAAATATCCAAAATCTTATCTTTCTTGAAAAGATATATTTAAAAATCTCCATCCAGCTAAAAATAGTAAAAACCACATGAAAAACAAAAAGAGGTTTATAAACATAAATATAGACGCTAAAGAGCGAAAATCCCATGCAAACCGATATCAAAACAATGGAGAATAGAGCCTCTTTTAAATTTTTATCCCTTCTATACTGAAAATATATAACTCCCAAAACGGCCAAAAACACGGCCGCTACCACAGCTCTTATCATCATTTCTCCTTTTTTGGTATAATCGCAAAAATTTCACACAAAGGTTTTAAATGCTTCGATTCGCGCCCTCTCCGACGGGAGATATGCACATAGGAAACTTAAAAGTTGCGCTTTTAAACTATATTGTAGCAAAACAGCAAAATGAAAAATTTATAATAAGAATAGAGGATACCGACAAAAAGAGAAACATTGAAGGAAAAGATAAAGAGATTTTAGAAATTTTGAAAATATTTGATATTGAGTATGACAATGTTCTCTATCAAAGCGATAATTTGAAATTTCATCAGCAATTTGCCTCCCATCTGCTTATGGAGAGAAAAGCTTTTGCCTGCTTTTGCCCAGAAGAGCTTTTGGAAAAGAAAAGAGAGGAGGCCAAAAAAAACAAAATAGCCTACCGGTATGACGGAACCTGCGAAAAATTAAGCGATGAGGAAGTCTTAAACAACGAAAAACCTTTTACTATAAGAATAAAAAAACCAAAAGAGCCTATAAGCTTTAAAGACGAAATAAAAGGAGAGCTAACTTTCCTGCCCGATGATATAGACAGTTTCGTAATTTTAAGAGTGGATAAGACTCCAACCTACAATTTCGCCTGCGCAATAGATGATATGCTAAATGATATAAGTTTTGTAATAAGAGGAGAGGATCATATCTCAAACACTCCAAAACAGATTCTTATTAGAAAATATTTAGGATACGATAAAGAGATAAAATATGCCCATCTGCCCATTATTCTAAACAAAGAGGGCAAAAAGATGAGCAAAAGAGAAAAAGCTTCAAGCGTAAAATGGCTCTTAAAAGAGGGTTTTTTGCCTCAGGCTATAGCAAACTATCTAATACTTTTGGGAAACAAAACTCCAAAAGAGATATTTACACTAAAAGAGGCGATTGAGTGGTTTAATATAAAAAATCTATCAAAAACAAGCGCAAAATTTGATATCGATAAGCTTAGATTCATAAACAGAGAGCATATAAAAATGCTTGATTCTTTAGAGCTTTCCAAAGAGCTTGGATACTTTTCAAAAGAGATAGGGGATTTGGCCAAACTATATACCGAAGAAGCAAGCACACTAAATGAGATAAAAGAGAAGATAGACAAAATATTTTCGGCAAAAAATCCTCCTTTAGAATTTAAAGAAAATTTTGATAAGATTGTAAAAGCCGTAAAAGAGGCTCCCTATTTTGAGGATTTCAACGAGTTTAAAAATCATATCTCAAAAGAGACAAATTTAAAGGGTAAAAATCTTTTTAAACCATTAAGAATCGCTTTAACAGGAGCTAAGCACGGCCCCAACTTAAGCGATATATACAAACATATAAAAAATTATTTAGGAGAGATAGTAAAATGATAGTAATTGCAACATTTATAGAAGCGATAGCCCAAATCCTTCATATGGTGATAAATATCTACATTTGGATAGTAATCATCGCAGCTTTAATAACGTGGGTTAGACCAGATCCTTACAATCCGATAGTTCAGGTTTTAATGAGATTAACCGAGCCTGTTTACGCTTTTATTAGAAGATATATACCCACAGTTATTGGCGGAATAGATTTAGCCCCCATTATAGTTATCTTGGCGCTTCAATTTTTTGATCTCTTTTTTATTAAACTTCTTTACAGTTTTGCAAGTGCGCTTCAATAAGTTTTACAAAAGTGGCATACTTTTTGCTATTCTCCTATTGATGCCGCTTTTGTTGTCTTCAAAAGAGATAACATTAAAATTCTTTCGCGACAAACCAAGATCGATAGCGAAAGATTTCTATATCTGGCGGTTTTTGGATCAAAACGTATCTGCCAAAGAGGCGGAAGCATTAATAGGAGAAGTATATCAAATGAGCAGTAAACTATTTTTTAAATTTGCGCAAAAACTTGATAAAGAGGGCTTTAAGAAAATAGCCGAGTGTATTCAAGCCGCCCCAAAAGAGCTGGTAGAGGCAAGCGAAGATTGCATAGCGGTCGGACTGACTCCCAAAAAAGCAGTTCAGCTATCTAAAGAGGAGCTTTTAAAAGCAGCAAAAAAGATAGAATATAAATATCCTCAAAGAGCTAAAATTTTTAAAATCTTATCCTCCGATAACGTTTTTGAAAACCTCATAAACGCCGATGCGGAGATATTTTTCAAGGTGTTTAATTCGGTAGATTCAAAATATCTATACGAAAAATTAAATCATCCCCTCTCAAAAGAGGCTTTAGAGAAATTATCCCACTATTATGCCTTTAATCAAACCGTTCAAATAATAGCGATAGATGAAAATTTAACCAAACTTCAAAACTCAATTCTTGATATAGATTCCGAGAAACTATCAGCAACCGGAAATCTATACCTTGCCTTTAACGCGATAAGATATCAAAAAAGAGAGCTTGCAACGAGGTATTTAAATTTGGCTTATAAAAAAGCCTTTAAGACATTTGATAAAGACAGAGCGCTGTTTTGGCTGTATCAGGTAACAAGAGATAAAAAATATTTAGTAAAGCTCTCGGAAAGCTTGAAATTAAATTTCTACTCTCTTTATGCAATGGAGCTTTTGCACAAAAAAGCCAAGAATATAGTAACAAATCTAAGACATATAAAAGAGAGAGCAAACTTTCCCATAAACAACCCTTTTGCGTGGGAGAATTTAAAACAGGAGGCAAAAGAGGCGAATGCGGGAAAGCTAAAAGAGATGGCCGACTCGTTAAACGCCAAAAACACGGAGCCTTTTGCCGCATATCTGTATGAGAAGGCAAATAAATTCAAAAAACAATATTTTATTATGCCCTATTATGAGTATATAAAAAATCTGCCTCCAAAAAGACAAGCTATGCTTTTGGCCATAGCAAGACAGGAAAGCAAATTTATCCCAAGCGAAATATCAAAATCCTACGCTCTTGGAATGACGCAGTTTATGCCGTTTGTGGCAAAAGAGATAGCTAATAAGCTTGAGTATAAAAATTTCGATTTGGACGCTCTCTTTAATCCGGAAGTAGCATACAAATTTGCAAATTATTATGTAGAGTATCTCAAAAATAATTTAAGACATCCACTTTTTATATTCTACGCCTATAACGGAGGAATCGGATTCTTAAAAAGAACCCTGCAAAAAAGCTCTCTTTTTAGAAATAAAAACAGATACGAACCATATCTTAGTATGGAGCTTTTCCCAAACAGCCAGGCAAGATATTACGCAAAAAAGGTTTTGACAAACTATGTAATCTACTCTCAGCTTCTTGGGGAGAGAGTGATGCTCACTCCTCTTTTGAAAAGACTAAAAAACTCTTACCAAACCTTTTATTCTCGCAAACAAGAGTGAGTTTTTTCTCCTCTTTGGCTTTAAAAGAGATAAGATAGTATTTAAACCAGCCACTGTGAACCGGAATATATTTTAAAACCTCGTCATCTTTTTTAAGCTCTTTTATAAAAAGGGGTTTTCTGCCATCTTTTAGATAAACAAGGCAGTTTTTACTTTTAAGCCCCTCCTCTTTATCCCCAAACTCCTTTTCGTTATAGAGAGCTATAATGAAATACTCTTTATTTTTATCTGCATACTTTCTATCAAGCCTATTTAGATAAGTAGCGACTATAACAGATTTGGTCTCAAGAGAGCTTACAATCTCCCCTTTTTGGGTATAAAGAAGGCTTTT
>JALVCR010000027.1 GCA_027009865.1 Campylobacterales bacterium | reverse complement strand
CTAAAATATGATCTTCATTAAAACTTTTTTTATAAGAGCTTCCCCTATGTCCCGACGTTCCGAAACTGACTCTTTGAGATTCTATTTTTGGATCTGGTTTTAAAGAGTAGTAAGCCGAAATCAAAGAGGGAATATTCTCAAGCATCTCTTTTGGAACCTTCTTTCCTGCAAGCGGGTGCGCCACAATAAACTCCTTAAAATTATTTAAGATATTTTAGCATTAAATCGGATTATTTTAATAAACTTTTAGCAAAATCCAAAGCTTTTTCATTAATCTCTTCCGAGCTTATCATCCTTGCAAGCTCCTCTACCCGCTCTTTTTTATTTAAAAGCCTAACTTTGCTCTCGCCGTTTTCTTTATAAACCAAAAAATGGCTTTCAGCTTGAGAAGAGAGCTGAGGCTGATGGGAAATAGCCAATATTTGATAATTTCTAGAAAGTTCTTTTAAAACCTTAGCTACGCTCATAGCCTCTTTCCCGCTTAGATTCGCATCTATCTCATCAAGAATCAAAACCCCTTTTTGCATATCGTCTATCTTTGAAGTTGCGGCAAGGAAAGCTAATCTGACTCTGTTAAACTCTCCCGTGCTTATCTTTTTTAAATCGACATTTTTAAGCTCTACTGCTATCTCATCCACTCCAAGCTCGTAAAGCTCTCTTCTTTTTAGTTTCAAATCAATATCTTCAAGATATAGGGCTTTCAAAAAAGAGTTTATACTCTCTTTAAATTCTTTTAAAACTTCAGCCCTTCTTTGACTAATAATTAAAGCTTCGCTCTTTAAAATCTCAAAAACTTCAGCCTTTCTCTTTTGCAAACCCTCTTTTTCAAATTCTATTTTCTCATATCTCTCAAGCTCTTCCTCTTTTTTTCTTTTATACTCCAAAGCCTCCCTTATAGAGCCGTATCTTCTTTTTAGAGCAGAGAGCTTTTCTATCCTGTCTAAAACATACTCTATATCGATATCTTCAAGCTCGTCAAGTTTTTCCCTCTCCTCTTCAAAAATGGCTCTAAGCTCGTTTATAGTCTCATCAAAAAAAGAGCTGTCTCTATCAAGCATCGCCAAAGCTTCGCTTACATAATGCTCTGTTTCAAAAAAAATCTCCGTTTTGGATATGGCTTCCTCTATTCTCTCCTTTTTGGCAAGCTTCTTTTTTATCTCCATCAGCTCTTCATACTCTCCCTCTTTGGGGTCTATCTCTGAAATCTTCTCTATCTCAAAAGCTGCAAACTCTTTTAGCTCTATTATCCTTTTCTCTTCATCTTCTATTTTTTTTAACTTCTTTGATACCTCTTTATATTCTTTAAAATGTTTTTTAAAATTTTGCAAAAAACTCTCAAACTTTTCATCTTTTTTACAAATCAGTTTATCAAGAACCTTTAAGAGATTTTCGCTTTCAAGCTCTTTGGCCTCTCTTAAAGAGAGATATTTTATAAAGCCTTTTGAAATCTCTTTTATAATCTTTTTCGACACAGCTTGATTGTTTATAAAATATCTTGTCTTTTGCTCCCTTACGCATTTAAAGATATTAGGCTCGTCCTCTTCGATTAAAAATCTATCCAAATACAAAGGAGAATCTATAACCGCTTCGCTAAGAGAAGCTTTTGGCTCCTTAAAACCAAACAGAGCCAAAATCGCTTCAAAAAGTATCGACTTTCCCGCTCCGCTCGCTCCGGTAAAAACAATAAAATTATTATTAAACTCTAAATCAACTTCCTTAAAAGAGATATGATCTTTTAGATAAAATCTCTCTACCACGAATCCCCCCAGTGAAGTTTCGTTTTCAAAACATCAAAATAGTTTCTCTGAATCCTATGAATCATCAAAGCTCCCCTGTCGGCTATCTTTATGCAGACTCTCTCAAAATCTCTCATCTGATAGATATCCTGGCCGTCAACCACGACTATTACGTCATCTTCGCTTGTAAACTCTATCTCAAAATCAACCGGCAAAACAAGCGGCCTTTGAGTAAGAGAGTGGGGGCATATCGGAGTTAAAATGATAGCTTCAGTCAATGGAAAAACCACAGGCCCTCCGGCTGATAGATTATACGCAGTAGAGCCGGTCGGAGTGGATACGATAAGACCGTCTCCATAGTAGCTGTTTAGATGTTTTTTTTCCATATAGGCATTTTTGCTTGATACAAAAGCGTGAACATTTACCATCCCTTCCATGCTCTTTCTTGAAAAGACGATATCGTTGAAAGCTACCAAAGATTTAAAATCTCCATCCTTTTTCATCTTCATATCAAGAACCATTCTAACGTCAATTCTGTATTCGCCTTTGAAAATCTTATCTATAAAGCTTTCAATCTCATCAAGCATCACATCGGCCAAAAATCCCAAATTTCCGGCATTTATCCCCAAAACGGGTTTGCCGTAGGGAAAACTTCTTCTACTTAAAGATATTAAAGTTCCATCCCCTCCTATCGAAATTAAAAAATCGCTTCTTTTGCACATTTCGTCAAAATCGACACCCTCTATCTTAAGAATTTTTGCGCTTTTCTCCTCCACCAAAAGCTCTACGCCATATTCGTTTAGTTTTCTTTTAAGCCTCTCATAATAAGGTTTCAAAGAGGGGGAGTTTGGCCTTAAACTAAGTCCGACAATCTCAATTTTTGATAATTTTTTGTTATAGTTTTTTAGATACATAATATAGATTTTACAATATTATTATTAAAGATAAGTTACGAAGAGGAGCTTTTTTTCTTTCTCTTTTTTGAAGAAAACTCGTTTGGCCTTGCAAATCTTAGCAAATCTTCAGTAGTTTTAATATCTGGCGGAAGATATTTAATAGACTCTTCAAAAACTCTAAGAGCGCTCCTTGCATCAGCCAAAGCCCTATGATGGGCGGGAGTATCGATATTTAAATGGTTTATTAAATACGCAAGCCCGTATTTTTCGGCCTTTATCGTCTTTTTGGCAAGATCTATCGTGCAAAGCTTTCTGTTTAGAAGCTTCCCGTATCCAAGCCTATCTAAAGAGTTTGAGATGAAATTGAAATCAAAATTTACATTATGAGCCACAAATACACTATCTTTCAAAAACTCCTTAAATTTAACAAGCACGCTTTTTAAAGAGCAGGCGTTTTTCAAATCCTCAGTTTTTATGTTGGTTATTTTAGTAATGTATTCAGGGATAAAATCGCAATGAACCAAAGATTCAAATTTTGCTATCTCCTTTCCGTTTCTATATTTTATTGCGCCTATTTCGATAATTTGATGTTTGCTTGGACTGCTGCCGTTTGTCTCTATATCGACAAAACAGAAAGTCTGCTCTTTATAGGGAGTTAGAAGAGTTTTTAGATAAATCTCATTTTCGCTCTCTTCCAAAGGAAGACCGTAAGCTTGAAGAAAAGAAAATCCAAAATCTTTATCCAAAACTTCAGATTTCTCTATTATCTCTTCAAAATTTTCCCTTGAAATTTTCTCTTTTGAAAGCTTTTTTATAAGATTTTCAATCTCTCTCATTTAAATACCTAAAATCAGCCTTTAACCGCTCTTATAAAACGGTAAATTTTATCATGATCTTTAATCCCTCTCTCTTTTTCCACTCCGCTGCTGACATCAACCCCGTAAAATCCCAAATCTTTAACCTCTTTTACATTTTCAGGATTAAGCCCTCCCGCAAGGACTATTTTAGATCTATCCACATCCCTAAACCACTCGATATTAAGCCTCTTGCCCTCTCCACCGTAACCCTCTACAAAAGCATCCACTATTCTGTATTCGTCTGAAAAACTCTCTACATCCTCTTTGGTTTTTGCTCTAACTACCCTAAGATATTTAACTTCAAGCTCTTGATAAAACTCTTCATTAGCTTCAAAATGGATTTGAGCCAAAGAGAGAAGGGATTCTTTGCAAACGTCATTGACAAAAGAAGCAGAGCAGTTTACAAAAAGCCCCACTCTCTCTATGAAAGGGGGAAGTTTTTGGCAAATCTCTTTTGCTTCTTTTGGCTCAATAAAACGGGGAGACTTCTTATAAAAAACAAATCCAAGCGCATCGGCTCCCGCTGAGATAGCCGCCAAAGCGTCATTTAAATTGGTAATTCCGCAAATTTTAACTCTAATCAAACCTTCAAACTCTCTATAGCTTTTTTATAATCATCGCTTTTGTATATGAAACTTCCGGCTACTACAATATCGACTCCGGCCTCTTTTAAATCTTTTACATTTTTATCATTTACGCCGCCGTCAACCTCTATCAAAGCCGAAGAGTTTTTCCTTAAAATCAAATCCTTTACTCTTTTAGCCTTTTCTGTTACGCTCTCTATAAACTTTTGTCCTCCGAATCCTGGATTTACGCTCATTAAAAGAACCATGTCCAAATCTTTGATTATATACTCCAAATTCTGCTCTATGGTATTTGGATTTAAAGAAACCGCGGCTTTGATTCCCAAAGATTTAATTTTTTGAATAAGTCTGTGGGGATGATATTCGCTTTCTAAATGAAAAGTAATAAATTCAGGCTTTAAAGGAGCAAAAAGATCCACAAAAAAGGTGTTGTTTAAAACCATCAAATGCACATCTAAAGGCTTAGAAGAAGCTTTGGCGACCGATTCCACAACTACGGGGCCTATTGTCATATTGGGAACAAAATGCCCGTCCATCACATCGACATGAATATAATCGCAACCCGCATCGCAAACAGCCTTTACCTCTTCGCTCAAACGCCCAAAATCCGCCGATAAAATACTCGGAGCTACTTTCATCTTCGCTAAAACCTTTTTTAAAAGAAAGCTTATCATATTTTGGTTAAAAAAACAAAAAATTATGCTATAAAGCTCAAAGAATTCTATTTGGCTTTAATTGACAATTAAGAGAAATAGTAGATATAATGAAGACAGTTTTTAAAGTTTCGAGGCTTTAAATATTTAAGTTTTGTTTAATAATAAAATGAAACTTAAAGTCCCTAAATTTAGGGCTTTTATTTTTCGAAAATCGCCGTTTTTAACTTGTAAGCAAACTTTAAGGAAACAAGCTTTTTCGAAAAGCCCTAAATTACGGTCTTTAACTTACCAATGTTGCCCTTACACTTTGACCCGATTTTCAGGGGATTGAGACTATCGCAATTAATGTATTTATAAACAACTCTGTTTTTCTTACCTTACACTTTGACCCGATTTTCAGGGGATTGAGACTTGCAAATATGAGGCTTATAGAGAGGTTATTTTAACTTACACTTTGACCCGATTTTCAGGGGATTGAGACCTGGGTCTGCCCTAAACTTATTCATTAACGAAACAGCCTTACACTTTGACCCGATTTTCAGGGGATTGAGACTTGGCGCATATAGCCGTGTA
>JALVCR010000026.1 GCA_027009865.1 Campylobacterales bacterium | reverse complement strand
CTGTTGATAGAGAAAAAACCTCCTGTTATAAGCAAAGTTTTTGATGAGTATAGCTTTTGGGGGGTTAGGAAGGAAGAGGCAAAAAGCGTAAAAAAAGAGAAAAAGGAAACTAAAAAGAAAGTTAAAAAAGTTAAAGATATTATTGAATTAAAAAGCAAAGATGGAATTTACAATCTTTGTATAAAGGATAAATGCTATGAGATTTTGGGAATTGGGAAAGGTTTTGTAGTTTTGTTTAGAAAAGAGAAAGACAACTATCTCTATTTTAAGAAGAGAAAAGGAGATTTAATAGATAAAAGAGTTAAAGTGGTTAAAATTACTTCTAATAAAGTGAAATTTTTGGATTTAAAGAGTAAAAAAGAGATTGAGGCTGATTTTTTTAGAGTCGAGATGGATAAATATAAACCTAAGGAGAAAAAGTAATGAGATATTTATTGCCTTTTTTGGTAGCTATTTTATTTACCGGATGTGTTTCTGATAGGAATCTGCATCCAGAAGATGTTATGAATCTAACAGAGAAGGGATATTTTCAGTCAAAAGAGAGCAATGAGAGCGAAATTTTAGATAGAGAAAATGAAAAGTATTTGCCCCCTGATAGAAAAGGCGGTATTGAGAGGGTCCCCTCTTTTGATAAAAGCGCAAAGCAGATGCAAAATTTAATGCGAAGATCCAAAATAATAAAAGCTTTGCATAAAGCTAAAAATTATCAGGTTTCTGTTGAGAATATTCCCATAAATAAATTTATAAATTTGGTTTTTGGAGAGATTTTGGGAGTAGATTTTAATATCGAACCAAATGTAATGAAAAGAAAAGATAAAGTTACCCTAAAAATGTCCAAGCCTGTGGATAGAGAGCAGTTTAAAAAGATAATAACTTCCGTTTTGCAAAACTATAATATAGGTATAGAAGAAAAAGACGGAGTCTATTATATCAAGCAAAAGGGGGGAAGAAAAGTAGGTGAGTTTGATATATATATAGGTAAAGCCATTCCTTCAAATGTTCCAGATGAGAGAGAGATTATTCAGTTAATTCCGCTTGATTATGTGAAAGCTAAAGATTTGCAAAATATGGTTCAATATGAATTTTTAAGTCCTGATGCAAAAATCAGAGTTATAGATAAATTTACACTCTCTATTAAGGATAAAGCCAAATATATAAGAAAAGTTTTGGAATTTGCCGACGTTATAGATAAACCTTCTTTGAAGAATAAGGAAGCTTATCTTCTTTTTCTAAAAAATATAGATCCTAAAGATTTTAAATTAAAAGTGGAAGATCTTTTGAAAGCTTCCGGTATTCCGGTAATGGATAGAGAAAATTTCAATATGATTCCAATTTCTGAGATAAATGCTCTTTTTGTAGTTTCTGCTAAAAGAGCTTGGATAGATTATCTTTTATATTGGAAAGATAAGCTTGATACGATTACTCAGCTTGGTGAAGAGCCAAAGATGTTTGTATATCATGCCAAAAACAGGCCTGCTAAAGAGATAGTTAATATTTTAAATTCAATGGCTGGAATTCAAAAAGAAGTTTCAAATAAGCCTTTAATAGGAAAAGAGGCAAAAAAAGGTAAAGAAGCAAAAAAAGTGCAAAAAAAAGCTATCCTTAGCGTAAATAGCAGCGATTATAAAGTTACTTTGGATGCTGAGAGAAACGCTTTAATAATTACAACAACTCCTGTGAAATATAAAGAGATTTTATCCATTTTAAAAGAGATAGATACGATCCCAAAACAGGTTTTAATAGAGGTAATGATTGCGGATATTACTTTAACTGATGATTTAAATTACGGAGTTGAGTGGTATATTCAGGATAAAGTTGGAGATATGAAGGTAAAGCCTCTAAGCGGCACTGACTCTTCTGCCGGAACTTTAGGCGGGCTTGGGCTTGGAAGCAGCGGATTTTTGGGAGTTATAAACGGCGCTAAATTTAATGTGGTATTAAATGCTTTTAAAAAGAATAAAAAGATAAATATTTTATCTACTCCAAGAATCATAGCTTTAAATAATGAGCCGGCAACAATTACTGTCGGACAGCAAATCCCAATGACAAATTCCGAATATAACTATTTAAATGGAGGAAATAACCAAAACGTAATAAAAACAAATGTTACATATCAAAAAACAGGTATCAGTTTAAACGTAACTCCAACAATTATCTCAAACGGTGTTCTTTTATTAAAAATCTCTCAAGATATATCTGATGCCAGCAAAAACAGTATAACTAAAGCTGACGCTCCCATAATTTTAAACAGAACAATTAATACAAGCGTTGTATTAAAAAGTGGACAGATTGCGCTTCTTGGAGGGCTTGTTAGGGAATCTAAATCAAAAACAGATACAAAAGTACCTATTTTAGGGGATATTCCTATTATTGGAAATCTATTTAAAACGGTATCAAACGGTAGCGATAAAACGGAGCTTATTTTAACCATTAGACCTTATATACTTGATAATTTTAATAAAGTAGATAAAGTTACTAAAGGATTCAAGGAGATTTTAAAGAGATTATGATAAAATTTCTTTGTTCCGAAAAATGGAACATAAAATTTGCAATTGAAGTTTATATTTAAGTTGCAAATAAGTTTGCTTTGAATATAATATCAGATAAGAAACCTCATGAATGAGATTTCTTACGAAATCAGATTTCAAATTATAAGAAGGAGATAGAATGGATAAATTCTCAAAAATTTTAGTTTCCGCAGCAGCGGCTTCGGTTTTGGCAAGCGGCGCAATGGCAAGTGATGTTGTCTTCTATAAGACAGGGTTAGATGACAATGGTTTGGTAGCCAATAATATAAAAAATAATGCAGATATTAAAAATGCAAGTGCAGATGATTTTGGTGCTATTAAAGTTGATAAATTATTAAAAGAATATTCTAATCTCTCTGTTAATGCATATGATGATAGTACCTGGCCAAATAAGCCTACTGATTCACATAACAGAATGTTAGCATATTATTCAAGTTCAGAATTACCAAAAGAATCTACTTTGAAATTTACACTTTCATGTGGTTTTATTGAAAAACCTGCAAGTGGTGATGTATATCTTTATGCTTTAGATTATAATGGAAGTGAGTATAACTGGATTAAAGTTGGTCATGTAACTGACTTTACAACTGCTACAAAAGGTAGTAAAACCGGTTATACAATGATGAAATTCTCTTTAGATTCTCAATATGAAGAGACTTCACATGGTCTTAATGATCATAATTTTACTACATATGATGGTGGTCATGAAACAGTAAATGATACTACTGGTTTGATTCCTGCTGGAACATTATTAGTTATTGGTTCAGATAGAAATGTTTCTCATATAGAGAGAAATGCTACCAATGCTTTTGTAGATGCAAGTGGAAATGCTGTAACAGATAGTAATATAACAAAATTAAATATCTTACCAATTAAAGGTACAAAATGTGGTTGTGTATGTGATACAACTATTACTTTAAGTGATGCAAAAGATAAAACAGGTGTAGATTTAAGTGCTCCAATGAGTGGTGTTACTCCAGCTACACTTATCACATATGCAGATGGTTTAACTGCAAAAGTATATCATAGAGAGAATAGTGAAGATACAGAAGGTTTTGCCACTTCATATATTGATACAACAGTAGGGATAGATAGAAAGAAATTTGTAGATGAGAATTTAACAGGAGGGAAAGGTGATACAGGTGAGCTTGCTTCAAGATTTTGGGTTCAAGTTTCAAATAAAGCAGATTATGGAATTGAGTTAGGTTCTGGAGACACTTTTAAATTAAATGTTAATAGAGCAATCTATTGTGCTGTTAAAGATGTGAAAATTATTGATAATAATGGTGATGCTCATAAGTTACTTAAAAATGCTACAACAGGTGCATATGAGTTAGAAGGTGATTTTGGTGATTATAGCTTAACAAGTAGAGATAATAATATCACTATTAGTGTAAATGGAACAGATGTTATTTGTCCTGGAATGTGGAGAGTATCTCTTGAAGTAACTCCAGATGAGCAAGGAACAAGCAGTGCTAAACTTCTTGATGTTGCAAATGCTGCGGATTGGAGAATTAAAGCAATGCAATTTATCATTCCATATTTAAATACTGATCCAAATTATGGAACATATATAGTAATTACTAATATGGGTGATAAAGCAGCTTCTGTATTCTTCGATGCATATGGAGATAGCGGTAAGAATGCAGGACAAGCAAGTTATGCTTACTATACAAATATTCAACTTGGAGATATTCCAAGAAGAAGTACAAGAATTTATTTCCCTAAAGATATGAATAATGCTCTTAAAGCAAAATTTCCTGCATGGCATGCGAATAGATATATGGCTAAATTCTATGTTGTAGCTGATGAAAACAATATAGAAGCAGCAGCTTTCCAAAAAGATGGAAACAATGGTAAGAGATCAATTCCAGTATTAACTGTAGCTTATCATAATGAAGGCAACTTTACTGATCCAGAGTGGGCAGGTCATAAATTCCATGAATAATCTCCAAGCAGGGCCTTTTGGCTCTGTTTTTTATTTAAAGAGTTGAAAATTATAGAGCTTCGAAATATTACTAAAATCTATAATCTTTACCAAAAACCGATTGATAGATTAAAAGAGGTTTTTTCACTTTCAAACAGATCTTATCATACTCCTTTTTATGCTCTTAAAAATATTACCTTTTCAATAGCCAAAGGCTCTACGGTTGGTATAATAGGGCGAAACGGTTCTG
The DNA here is from genome assembly GCA_027009865.1 of Campylobacterales bacterium. GTDB lineage: Bacteria > Campylobacterota > Campylobacteria > Campylobacterales > JAADDG01 > JAADDG01. The sequence continues at coordinate 656 of JALVCR010000026.1, read as the reverse complement.
GCAAATCCACTCTTCTTAAAATTATTACTGGTGTTTTAACTCCCACAAGTGGCAGCTTGAAAGTTAACGGCAAGGTTGCAGCTCTCTTAGAGCTTGGAGCAGGTTTTGATCCCGAAAAGAGCGGTCTTGAGAATATATTTTTTTCAGCCTCCATTATGGGAATACCAAGAGAGGAGATAGAAAAAAAGATTGATGATATAATAGCTTTCGCAGATATCGGAGAGTTTATAAATCAGCCAGTAAAGAGTTATTCAAGCGGTATGTTTGCAAGGGTTGCTTTCTCCCTAAACGTTCATATAGATCCCGATATTTTGATAATTGATGAAGCCCTAAGTGTCGGGGATGCTTTTTTTCAGCATAAATGTATTAGAAAAATAAAAGAGATGAGAGAGAGGGGGGTTACCCTTTTATTTGTAAGCCACTCCATAGAAAGTGTAATAGAGCTTTGTGATAAAGCTATTTTGCTTGAGAGAGGCGAGCTTATAATGGAGGGAGATACCAAAACGGTAGCTAAAGAGTATTACAAAAGATCTTTTCATCTTCAAAATTCAATGACTTTAAATTCAAAAGATACAAAAGAGCTATTGGAGGCAAAAGAGGATAGGGATCTTCTTTTGCCTCTGATAGATGAAGCTGTAAAAAATTTGAATGCGGAA
>JALVCR010000025.1 GCA_027009865.1 Campylobacterales bacterium | reverse complement strand
TTGGAAGCGAGTTTGACGAATGGGGCAAAAAGATTGTTTTAAATAAAGAGTATCTTTTTTTAATCTGTGAAAGCGGCAAAGAGAGTGATCCAAGAGATGTCTTTGTAATCAAATTGGATAAAGAAGCAAATGAGATATCTTCCAGCACTATAAAAACCAAAAAAGAGGATATTGTAAAAGATGCTTTTATAGATAAAGAGTTGTATATTTTGGGAGAGAGCTGGGGGAGTTTTGAAGATTATAAAAACAGCGGCTTTAGCGATATCTATTTAGCGCGCCTCTCTTTGGAAAATGAAGTTAAAAAGATTTATGAGTTTGGAGGAAGCGGAGCGGAGGAGGCTTTCTTTTTAAAAGGGGATAGAAACTATCTCTATTTTTCTATAAAGAGCTTTTCCATTTTGGGCTATTCGTTTTCAGAAAGCGGATTTTTTGTAGCAAGAAGCGATAAAAATCTATCTAAAATAGTTTTTCTTCCGGTAAACGGAAAGGATATAGCAATTAGTAAAGATACTCTCTATATTGCCGGAAAAAAGATAAAAGAGTATAATCTTAAAGATTTTTATAAACTTTCCGCTATTTTTAGATTTTACACGCAGTTTTTTAAAAGAGGTGCTAAAGAGCATGAAGTTCTTTACTGGTTTGATAGAATAAATAAAGATGGAGTTAAAAAGGCTTTCTTTTCTCTTTTAAATTCCAAAGAGTTTAAAGAGAAAAACGAAGATTTGCCAAAAGAGATTTTTATAAAACGCCTTTACAAGGTTTTTTTAAACAGAGAGCCAAAAAGCAAAGCTTTGAATTTTTGGATGGGTTTTAGCGAAAGAAGAGTTTTAAGAGGGATTTTAAACTCAAAAGAGTTTAAGAGTTTAATTGAATCTTTTTAAGTTTTTTGCTTTTTAGACGATATTATTTTATCACTTGCAAAAAACTGTTTTTTTAGATAGAAATATCTTTTATTGTTAATTTATTTAATTTTTAATACTATCAAAAAAAGAGTTAAGAAAGGTTGTTTGTGCAGTTGGATGAGAAGAAGAAAAAAGCTTTGGAATTAACTATTAAACAGATAGACAAGGCTTTTGGAAAGGGAGCTTTAGTTAGACTCGGAGAAAAAGAGATAGAGCCGATAGATGCTATAAGCACCGGTTCTTTGGGTCTTGATATAGCTCTTGGAATAGGCGGAGTTCCAAAGGGAAGAATTGTTGAAATTTATGGGCCTGAAAGTTCTGGTAAGACTACTCTTGCTCTTCAGATTTTGGCCGAAGCTCAAAGAGAGGGCGGAGTTTGCGCTTTTATAGATGCAGAGCACGCTTTGGATATCAAATATGCTAAAAATTTGGGAGTTGATGTCGATAACCTTTTGGTCTCTCAGCCCGATTTTGGAGAGCAGGCTTTAGATATCGTAGAGACTTTGGCAAGAAGCGGAGCTGTGGATGTGATAGTTGTCGATTCTGTTGCCGCTTTGACTCCAAAAAGCGAGATAGAGGGAGATATGGGCGATCAGCATGTCGGGCTTCAAGCAAGGCTTATGTCTCAGGCTCTAAGAAAATTAACCGGCGTGCTTCACAAGATGAATACCACCGTTATTTTTATCAATCAGATTAGAATGAAGATTGGAATGATGGGGTATGGCTCTCCTGAGACGACAACGGGAGGAAACGCTTTGAAGTTTTACGCCTCCGTTAGAATCGATGTAAGAAGAATAGCCACTCTAAAACAGAGCGAAGAGCAGATAGGAAACAGAGTCAAGGCCAAAGTTATAAAAAACAAAGTAGCCCCTCCTTTTAGAACCGCCGAATTTGATATTATGTTTGGCGAGGGAATCTCCAAAGAGGGAGAGCTTGTAGATTACGGGGTAAAACTCGATATTATCGATAAAAGCGGTTCTTGGTATAGTTACGGGGATATTAAACTTGGCCAAGGCAGGGAAAACGCAAAAGCCTATCTAAAAGAGCATTCGGAAGTTGCCAAAGAGATAGAAGATAAGATAAAAGAGGCCATGGGTTTTAAAATTAAAAAAGAAGAACAAACCAATGAGAAAGGGGAAAAAGAGTAATGGTATATATTGACGATATTTACGCAGACGAGGTGCTTGATAGCAGAGGAAATCCAACCGTTAGAGCCACCGTTGTTTTAAGTGACTCTACCGTAGCTTCAGCTATCGTTCCAAGCGGAGCGAGCACGGGAAAAAGAGAGGCTTTGGAGCTTAGAGACAAAGACGATAGATTTGGCGGAAAAGGCGTTTTGAAAGCTTGCGAGAACGTAAACGTATCTATTGCCGATGAGCTTATAGGAATAAGTCCTTTCAATCAAGCCGAAATAGACGCTCTTTTAAAAGAGCTTGACGGAACCGATAACTACTCAAAGCTTGGAGCAAACGCCGTTTTGGGTGTCTCTATGGCAGTAGCGAGAGCCGCGGCTTTGAGTTTGAGAGTTCCTTTGTATAAATATTTGGGAGGAAGCAACGCAATTGTTCTGCCAACTCCGATGCTAAATATCATAAACGGCGGAGCTCATGCGGATAATGACGTGGATTTGCAAGAGTATATGATTATGCCGGTCGGTTTTGACGATTTTAAAGAGGCTTTAAGGGCAAGCAGCGAAGTTTACCACACTCTAAAAAAACTTCTAAATGAAGACGGACATCCCACAGCTTTGGGAGATGAGGGAGGATTTGCCCCAAATTTCAAAAACAACGAAGAGCCGATAGAGTATATTTTAAAAGCTATTGAGAAAGCCGGATATAAGCCTTCAGATGAGATAGCAATCGCTTTAGATGCCGCAAGCAGCGAGTTTTACAAAGACGGAAAATATGAATTAAAGGGAGATAATAAAGTTTTAAGCGCTGAGGAGCTTGTGGAGTTTTATGAAAATCTGATAAATAAATATCCTATTGTTTCATTAGAAGACGGTATGGCTGAGGATGACTGGGAAGGTTGGCAGATTCTAACCAAAAAGCTAAAAGATAAGATTCAGCTTGTAGGAGACGATGTTTTCGTAACCAATCCTAAAATTTTGCAAGAGGGAATAGATAAAGGGGTGGCAAACTCCATTTTAATTAAGTTAAATCAAATAGGAACTGTGAGTGAAACTATGAAAACAATAAGACTTGCTCACAGAAATGATTACACCTGCGTTGTAAGTCATAGAAGCGGGGAGAGCGAGGATGCTTTTATAGCCGATTTTGCGGTTGCTTTAAATACCGGACAGATAAAAACCGGAGCTCCAGCAAGAGGAGAGAGAACGGCTAAATACAATAGGCTTTTATCTATTGAAAGAGAGCTTGGATATGGAGAATATATAGGAAAAGAGCTCTTTAAAAGATGAAAGATATAAGAGATACCCTATTAGATTATAAAGAGTTTGAAAAGAAAAGAGACGGCCGCTTCTATTTGAAAGCGGCCTTTTTGGTTTTTGCGGTAATAGCTCTTGGGGTTTATATAGGAAATCTTCTTTTTGGAGATAACTCTCTTGAGATGATGATGGCTTTAAAATCTCAAAAAGAAAAACTTCAAAAGCTTACATCCTCTCTTAAAGAGGAAAACGCCAAACTTCAAAGGAAATATTTCGAACTAAAACAGATAGAGGCTGTAGATGTAAAATGAAAAAAGCTCTTTTTATATCGCTCTTTTTTTCGCTTCTTTTCTCAAGGGAAAATCCCTTTATTCCTGCCGATATTATTAAAAAATTTGAAAAAGCTACAAACGAAAAGGAGTCTTTGCCCTCTTTTAAATCTACTAAAATCACCCTTCCAAGCAGCGCGAGAGTTTTAAAAGAGGTTTTGGTTAAGTATCAAAACATTGACGGAAGCGAATCAGTTAAAAAAGTTAAAATAGAGGCTTTAATAGATTGGCACAAACCTTTGATACTCTCCCAAAAAAGCGAAAAAAAGAGCGATTTAAATCAAACATCTTTAAATAAAAAGAGCACAAAGACAAAAGCCTCCTCTAAAGAGGCTTTAAAAAATAAAAAAACAGACTTCAAAAGCAAAGAGTTTAAAATCAATAAATTTCTAAGAGTTAAAATAGAGGGCAAAGCTATTTATCTTTTTACCAAAAACAGAAAACTTAGAAATTTTATGGTGGCCAAGCCATATAAAATTATAATCGATTTTAAAAGCTTGGAAGATGTCTCTTTTAAAACCTTAAAAACAAATCTTCCTTTTGTCAAAAAAATCGTGATAGGAAATCATATAGGATATTTTAGAGCTGTTTTTGTGCTTGACGGCAATTACGGATATAAAATTCGAAAAATTTCGGGCGGCTATTTGATAACTCTTAAATAAAATCTAACGCCCGATTTGCTAACATATCGAAAAAAAAGGGCTAAATTTGGACAAACAGAAAAAAATAGTCTCCATGTTTGACGAAATAGCCAAAACTTACGATCTGGCAAATAGAGTTTTAAGTTTTGGGATAGATAAAAGCTGGAGAAGAAAAGCTTGCGAAAAGTGTTTTGATTATTACGGTAAAAAAAGCTTGGATTTAATAGCCGACGTTGCTACCGGAACGGGGGATATGTGCATCTATTGGGATAAAATAGCCAAAGAGAAAAAAATTGATATAAAAAATATTATAGGAATAGATCCTTCCGAAGGTATGCTAAATATTGCAAAAAGCAAAAATATAAATGCCAAGTTTTTAAAAGGGGAGGCTAAAGATTTGCCCCTTGAAGATGAGAGCGCAGATATCGTAAGCATCTCTTACGGCCTTAGAAACGTGGTAGATAGAATTGAAGCTCTTTTGGAGTTTAACAGAGTTTTAAAAGATGGCGGCCTGCTTGTTATTTTGGAGTTTACGAAATTAAAAGAAGAGAATTTTATATCTAAAATCAGGGATTTTTATATGAAAAAGGTTTTGCCTTTTATAGGAGGGCTTCTTTCTAAAAATTATGAGGCTTACAGCTATCTTCCAAACTCCATTGAAAACTTTTTGACAAAAGAGATGTTAATAGAGGAGCTTAAAAAAAGCGGATTTGAAGTTTTGGAGGCAAAAGGCTATTCTATGAATATATCGACAATGTTTATTGCCAGAAAAATTTAATTTTGTTAAAATAGACGATATCTAAAGGAGAGTTATGAAGAAAATTTTTTTGCTTTTAATCTCTGTTGTTATCTTCTCTTTTGCTTTGCAAGATGATAAAAAGCCCTCTTTGGTGGTTTTGGATACCAATAAAGGCAAAATAGAGCTTAAGCTGTTTTGGGACATAGCTCCTAAAGCTTGCGAGAATTTTGTCTCTTTGGTTAGAAAGGGATATTACAATAAGACGATTTTCCATAGAGTTATAAAGAATTTTATGATTCAAGGAGGAGATCCTACCGGCACAGGAAAAGGTGGAGAGTCGATTTGGGGCAGACCTTTTGAGGATGAATTTAAACCAAACGTAATTTTTGATAAGCCCGGACTCTTGGCAATGGCAAACAGAGGCCCAAATACAAACGGAAGCCAGTTT
>JALVCR010000024.1 GCA_027009865.1 Campylobacterales bacterium | reverse complement strand
AAATATTCTTGTGCTTCTTCTTGGAATAACTCCCAAAGGAATATTTGTGTAATAGGCGTTTTGGGCTGCTCCCTCATTTTTTTGATTATCTCCAAATACATCCATATATACGTCTGCGTTTTTATCCGATATGTTTGTTATAACTATATATGTTCCATAGTTTATATCCGTATTTAGATATGGAACTATAAACTCCATTCCATCCATCTTCCAGTTTGCAGCGTTTTTAACAGACAGCAGATTTAGAGTTTTTATGCCAGGAGTTGAGGGGTTTATATCCAAAGAGACTCTCCACATTCCCTGGCATATTACATCTCTTCCTGTTACGCTTATTACTATTTTGTTCCAATCTACTTTTGAGTTATTTATTTGGATGGGGTGATCTTTGAAATTTCCCTCAAATATGAAGTTATGACTTTTCTCATCATAGATAAATCCATATCCTTTTAGATGAAAATTGGTATCATGCACAAGAGTATATAATCCCACATCCTTTACGGCGCAATATCTTCCTCTATTTAGGGTTATTTTGAAAGTGTCGTTTTTACTCTTTAAATCTATTCCGACTTCCGCGTTATTTTTAAGGTGTATTTGAAAGAGGGAGTAGTATTTGTATGTATCTTCAGCCTCTCCTGTTTGGTTGTCTTCTTTGCTTACAAATCTTTTTCTTTTTGCCTCTTTGCTTATATCTATTTTTGAGTTTGCATATCCGTAAACTCTCTCTCCTTTATGGGGGTGGGTTATTTTAGCTTCCCATCCCTCTACAAATGTTAAGAGTTTTGTTTTTACATCTCCGTTTAAAGGAGCATATAGTCTGCTTCCTGTCGTATCTCTTGCTTCTGTCAGTTCTATTTGCATATCGCAAACACAGCCGCATTTGTTATCTTTTTTCAAAAGGAGATTTAGCTTTGATATATTTCCGTCATTTGTAAGCTCTTGTCCGAAAGCCAAAAGGGTTTTAGAAGGAATATCTCCGTTTGAGTCATCTTCGCTCTCTCCTTTTCCATCAACCCTTGTAAAGTTGTGATCTCCGTTTGTTTCAAGCTGGGAGTTTAGTTTAAACATCATCATATCGTAACCCTCTTTTTGGTTGCTTTTAGAGGTTTGCATATCGGAGAGAAATCCGACCTTTATCCATCTGCTTACATTATTATCATAAGCGTATAGAGATATGCTTTTATCTTCTAATTTCTCTATCTCTCCGCAGGAGAGTTTAAATTTAAGGGTTGAGTCTTTTGGCAGAGCCGAATCGCTGTAATAAGCAAGAAGCCTGCTGTTTTTTTCATTATCTTCCCAATATCCGTTTGTATAAAAAAGAGAAGTTGTATCCGCTCCTCCGCTCCAGGAGGTTTTATTAGCTATATTGATTGAAAAATCAGTTGAATCTAAAAGAAGTTTATCTACTTTTATAGGAGAAAAGTATTCGTTATTTAGAGAGGTTAGGTCATATCCTGTTGTATTTGCTTCGCTTGTTCCGTCGCTTTGGGTTATTAGTTTGTCATATTTTAAAAGAAGAATCTCACTGCCATATCCTACCCCCCCAATAGGGATATACCTGTAAAGAGATTTGTTAAAAAGGATTTTTTAATCATGATTTAAGCTCCAAGAAGTTTTTCTTAAGAATTATTTGAGTTTTATAATTAATATTAAATTAACAAATTAATATCTTGAATTTTTGAAATAATTTTTTGCTTTGGTGTTACATGAGGTAACAGGTTTTAGGGGGAGTCGGGTGTAAACACGCCGACTCCGTAAATGGAGCCGAGGGCTTCAGCCTCGATATTTAATGGCAATTAAACTTTCAGTTCAAACAGATGGGTATCTCTTTTTTTTATAGACTCTTGCTGTCTTCTCTCTTCCTCTTTATACTCGCTGGCAATTTTTCTAAATTCATATCTTAAAACGCTAAATGCATCCACTATAACAGGATTAAATCCTTTCCCCCTCTCACTTATTATAAAATTCTCCGCCTCTTGATAGGAGTATGCCTCTTTATATACCCTTTTTGATATCAAAGCGTCATAAACATCGGCTATTGCCATAAGCTGGCCTTCTATTGGAATTTCATCTCCCTTTAGCCCTTGAGGATATCCGCTTCCATCCCATCGTTCATGATGATAATAGGCTATACTGCAAGCTATTTGCAAAAATTCGTTTTTATTATAAATATTCATAGCTTTCTCTATCATCTCCTTGCCTAAAACCGTATGTTTTTTCATAATTTCATACTCTTCCTTAGTAAATTTTCCCTTTTTCTTCAAAATATTGTCAGAAATTGCCACCTTGCCGATATCATGTAAAGGAGCGGCCTCATAAAGAAGTCTAATAAATTTTGGATTTAAATATTTTTTATAATATCCTTTTTTATAAAGATATTCTGCAAGAATTTTTATATATTTTTTAGTTCTTATAAGATGTGAACCTGTCTCGTCATCTCTCATAGCCGCAACCAGAGTAATACTCTCTAAAGCCGCGCTATGAGATTTTTCAAGCTCTCCGTAAAACTTTCTTTTTTCCAAATGATTTACAACAGAAAAGAACAAAGATATGAAAAAAAAGTAAGAAAAGAGAGGAACCCAAAAATATCCTATAGATACATAAACTCCGTTTAAAAATTCATACCAGAGCCATACGAAACTAATTAAAAAAGATACTAAAAACAAAGATAAAATTCCTATATACCATCTCTTAAACAAAAACCAAAGTATTAAAAAAGATAGGGTAAAAGATAAACAAATATTTACAAATTTCAAATATTCAGGCTGAATCAAAAGAGCATCGTTTAAAAGATTGTCTATAAAAGTAGAAGTTATCTTTAAGGAAGAGAGCTTTTTATAAAAACTGTTTATATATGGATTATTCAATCCGATAGCCAAAGAACCGATTACTACTATTTTCCCAGTTATATCTTTTTTATTAAAATTATTATTCAAAATATCTATTGCAGACAAAATTTTTGAATAAGGAGTATGAAAATTTAATAAAACCTCCCCATCCTCGTTCATACGCACCTTGTGTCCCAAAATAACAAATTCATTATTTCCCTTAACTAAAGGCTTCTCTATTGACATAAGAATAGCAAGTGGGAAAAAGGGAATTAAATTTTCCCTGTAATTGGCAAAAAGAGGAACTCTTCTAAAAATTCCATCACTATCCAAAAAGGAGTTTATAAAACCAAAATATTTTAAAGAATTTTGAATAGGCTTATAATTGCAAAAAACTGAAGAACAATTATAAGAAGTTTTTATAAGAGAAGAATGAAAACCAAATTCTTTTAGATTACACTCTCCACCCTTTTGAAGCAAAACAGGTAAAATAGTATTACTCTGTTTTACCGCATTGGAAAAAATTTTATCATTATTTTTTAAATAAAAAGGAATGTTTAAAATTTTTGTGTTTAAGTTAAAAAACTTTTTATAAAAATTCTCCAAAACAATCGGAGATGTCCGATCCTCATTAGGAAAAAATATATCCATACCTATAGCTGCAGGATATAAAAAAGAGAGCCTGTTTATCAAATCAGCCATTACAACCCTCGGCCATGGCCATTGCCCCAATTTTTTAATACTTTTCTCATCTATATCGATTAAAACAACATTTGATTTTTTATTGGAGAAATTTTTTTCAAAATAAAAAGAGAAAATATCATATATTTTATAATCAATGAATTTAATTATATTACTATTAAGACTTGATAAATAAAATAAAATTGTTAAAAATATAAAAAAATAAAAGGCAATTTTTCTAAACATGTGATTATTTTATAAAAATTTCTACGTTTCTATTCTTTGGTTCTGAAACTTCATTGGAAGTATTTACCAAAAGCTCGCTTTCCCCATATCCCTTAGCTGTAAGCAAAGAGGAATCTGCACCGTTTTTTATAAGAATATTTTTTACAAACTTAGCCCTTTTCAAAGATAAAGCGATATTGCTCTCCCAAGATCCTACCGTATCGGTATGACCTATAATATCTACAAGACAAGGAAATCTTTTTTTAATTAATTGCAATACACTCTTTAGTTTATTTTTGGATTCCTCTGTTAACTCATAAGAACCTGATTTAAAATATAAAATTATACTGATAGGTTTTTTGGGTAAAAGTTTTAAAGTATCAGAAAACTTCTCCTCTATCTCCTCTTTGGATACTTTTTTGGGTTTTGAAGGGGGAGTTTCTCTATCTATTAAAGAAACTTTCATATAAGGTTTATCGACAACCACGCTTCCCTTATCGGTATTTACAACTATTGCATTATGATTTTTAGAGTTTTTAATCAAAATTATCTCACTATTTTCATGAGGAACAAAATAGGCCAAAATAGCGGTAGCTATAACTATAAAAAGTCCTTCCATAACTATTTTCCTTTAACTTCAACTAAAAATTTAGTTCCTCTAATTCCAATAATTCCTTGAGGAACTTCAAATTTTAAAGATTCTGGAGAGAGTTTTCCGATTTTACCTGAAGAGAAAGCTGCCTTTCCTTTTTTTAATTTCAAATCTATATCAAATTTTTTATCTTTAGGAGCAAAAAGATATCTTTTTATAGAAAAAATACTCTTCTCTCCAAGAGATAATGTAGACCCATCTTTAAAAATGAGACCTACTCCGCTTTTTGAATCAGTTATTATTAAATCATTATTTTGCAACTTAAATCCTTTACTGACAGGTAGAAGTTTATTATTTCTTTTTACTTTTACATCTCCATAAAAATTTTTTACCATACCTATGCAATTAGCAAAAGAAATTTTAATTAATAGCATTAAAGCAAATATAATTTTAATCATTTAAAAAATCCTCTATTTTCAAATGGCGTAATTATAACATAAACAAATACTATAAATAATTTAATTTATTAATTTTTAAAATAAAAACTGTTTTTGTGTCTTTGTTTTACTGTTTTTTGAAGTTTATAAGGAGGGGCAAAAGCCCCAAAATTATTCTAAGTTTGGTTTTGGAGTTGAATTGCTTTCTGTAGGGAGCATTGGATAGCGAATATAGGGTTTTTTGCCAGTAAGAGCTTTAAAGAAGGTGGCTATGGAGTCTATCTCTTTTTTTGAAAGTTTTTTGCCAAGCTGAGTCTCTCCCATAATGGCTATAGCCTCTTTTATATCGTATGTGGCTCCGTTATGAAAATATGGTGCGGTTTGTAAAATATTTCTTAGAGTTGGAACTTTTACCATTTTGTTTTTATCGCCTTGAAAATCTCCTATATTTGCATATTTATATTTGCCAACAGCTGGAAAAGGAGACATACCTCCGCCAAGATTTATACCTGTATGGCAGCTTGCGCAACCTACGCTGATAAAAGTTTTAAGTCCCTCTTTCTCATCTTCTGTTAAAGCGTTGCTCTCTCCATTTAGATACTCGTCGTATCTACTTGGAGTTACAAGCGTTCTCTCAAAAGCTCCGATAGCTTTACCAATGGTTTTTATGGTAATCTTTTCACCTGGATAAGCTTTTTCAAAAGCTTTTTTATATTCT
>JALVCR010000023.1 GCA_027009865.1 Campylobacterales bacterium | reverse complement strand
ATAAACTTTAATAAAAATCCGGCATGAATTGTAAAATAACTAACTCCCTGTTTAGCCTGTCTCTCTATGACTTCAAGCATCTTATCAATTGTAAGATCTTCTATTTTATTATTTATATCGTGAAGAATCTGATACATAGGAACAGTTCCAATAGGAACGGAGGCGTTTTTTATAACCTCTTTTCTAATCTCGTCCAAATCGCCTCCGGTAGAGAGATCCATAACCGTATCGGCTCCATACTTTTGGGCAATTTTCAGCTTCTCCACCTCCTCTTCTGGGTTTGAAGCCAAAGCCGAAGAGCCGATGTTTGCATTTATTTTACAAGTAGCGGCCAAACCTATCGCCATAGGTTCTAAATGGGTATGGTTTATATTTGCGGGAATAATCATTCTCCCTCTTGCCACTTCGCTTCTTATAAGCTCGGCAGGGAGATTCTCCCTTTTTGCCACATACTCCATCTCTTTGGTTATTATCCCTTTTTTAGCGTAATACATCTGAGTTCTTACTTTATCGTTTTTCCTCTCTTCAACCCATTTGCTTCTCATAAAAAGTCCTTTTAGTTTCGTGGTGGGTTAAAATTTAACAAAAAAAAGATAAAAAAAAGCTTTTATTGTGTATAATATCGTAACATTTCGTAAAAAAAGGACAATTTTTGCCCGATTTAACTCTAATTATCCTAAGTGCTGGGCATTCCAGGCGTTTTGGCACTGTTACGAAAAAGCAATGGTTAAGGATTGAGGATACCCCCTTATGGCTGTTTGTGGCAAAAAAGTTTCAAAATTACACATATTTTGCTGATACGATTATAACCGGCAGCGAGGAAGAAATTAAATATATGAAAAACTTTGCCGATTTTACTTTCGTAAAAGGGGGAGAGAGCAGACAGGAGTCTTTGTTAAACGCTTTGGAATTTGTCAAAACTCCTTATGTTTTAGTATCTGATCATGCAAGGGGATGCGTGCCAAAAGAGATGGTAGAGAGAATAATTAAACACAAAAACAGAGCCGACTGTATCGTTCCGTATCTTAAAGTAAGCGATACGGTAGTATATAAAAACGAGACGATAGATAGAGACGAGGTTAAGCTTTTACAAACTCCTCAGCTATCAAAAACTGATATTTTAAAAGAGGCTTTAAAAAGCAAAACTCTCTACACTGACGAAAGCTCCGCAATAAAGGCTATTGGAGGAAGCGTTTTCTATGTAGAAGGTTCCCCTAAAGCGCATAAGCTTACCTATAAAGAGGATATAAAAAAGCTTGAGTGTCTAAAACCTCCTTTAAAAGATAGCTTCACAGGATATGGATTTGACGTGCATCCTTTTTGCAAAGATAAAGATATGTATCTTTGCGGAGTAAAGATAGAGAGCGAATTTGGATTTAAAGCCCACTCAGACGGAGACGTGGCTATTCACGCTTTGATAGATTCTCTTTTAGCAGCCGCGGCAGCGGGAGATATAGGAGAGCTTTTTCCAGATAACGATGATAGATATAAAGATATAGATTCAAAAATCCTTCTTAAAAATTGCGTAAATTTCATAAAAAGCGTAGGCTTTGAGATAATAAACACGGATATTACCATAATAGCCCAAAAGCCAAAACTCTTAAAATATAAAGATATGATGAGAGAAAAGATCTCTTCTCTTTTAGAGATAGATAAAAGCAGAGTCAATATAAAAGCTACCACAACTGAGAAACTCGGCTTTATCGGAAGAGAAGAGGGAGTTGCGGTTAGCGCCGTATCGACATTAAAATTTTATCAATGGATGGAAACGGAGAAATGAAGATATTAATTGTAGAAAACGAAATATATTTAGCCCAAAGCATAGCTTCTAAATTGGCGGAAATCGGACATACATGCGATATGGCAATGACGGTTAAAGAGGCTTTGAATAAAAGTGAAAATTATGATGCGGTATTGTTATCAACAAATATATCGGGACAAAACTTCTATCCCGTTATAGACAAATACAAACACTCAATCATCATTCTAATGGTCTCCTACATCAGCAACGATACAGTATCAAACCCTTTGAAATCGGGAGCAAACGACTATATTTTAAAACCCTTTATGATGGAGGAGCTGATTAGAAAATTAAATCATCTCTTAGATTATAATCAGTCCAAAAAAGAGAATATGACATATAAACAGTATCTTGAAAATCTTTTCAAAAATACTAAAATTCATAGAATAGACGATAAAACCAAACTTCCTCTTTTGGTAAAAACCGCCTTTCAAAGAAATGCGGACGCTTTGGTTTTTAACTATGCAAAAGAGTATAACGAATCTTTCTCTTTCATTTCATTAAACGATTCGGATGCCTTAGAGAGGCTTTCAAAGATAAAAGATGAAGAGCTTGTCTATATGATAAATTTACAAAATCTAAAAAAGAGCGAAAAACAGAAAGTCTTATCTATGATAAAAAATAAAAGAGTAATCATATCCACAACCGATATGCATGAAGAGCTTGATATAAATACTATAACAATCGAAGAAGACGATAAAGTATTTGATAGAAACGATATCCTCTCAATTGATAACTACGTAAAATATGTAATTATAAATTTTCAAAACAAATTCCCCGATACCGAACTTTCCAAAAAACTTGGAATCTCAAGAAAGAGCCTTTGGGAAAAAAGAAAAAAGTATGGCATCACGAAGAAAAAATAGAGAGCTTCATATAGATATAGAGGCTCTTGCCACTCTTTCTTTGGTTCAAGAAGGTATTTTATATCCCGTAACCAAACTTATGTGCCAAAAAGAGGCAAAAGAAGTAGATGAAAAGGGAATCTATAAAAATAAGACCTTCCCTTTCTCATTTATTTTCGCTCCAAGCGGCAAAAGAAACAAAGAGGTTTTGCAAAACGCTAAAAAGGGAGAGATATTAGATATTTATGTAAATAAGAGAAAGAAAGGATGGATAAGAGTTGAAGAGATTTTTCCAATAGACAGGTTAGAGAGAGTTAGAAAAATATTTTCAACTTCAGATCCCGAACATCCAGGAGTTAAGGATACTTTATCAAGACTTGGGGATTATGCAGTATGCGGAGAGTATAGAGTTGAATTTGAAGATATTAAAAAAGTAAAAGAGCAAATAAAAAAAATCAAAGAGGAAAGAGACATAAAACATACCACTGCCATAATGATGGCGGCAAAGCCCCTTCACAGAGGCCATGAAAGAGTTATGCGTCTTGCTTTGGAAAAAACCGATCTTTTAATCATCTTTCTTCTAAAACCTTATAAAAAAGACATTATCTCTTATGAATTAAGATATGAAACATTAAAATATTTTACAGACAATTTTTTCCCAAAAAATAGAGTTTTAATAGTGCCTTTTGAAAATACCTATATATTTGCGGGATACAATAATGTTATTTTAGACAGTATTGCAGCTGAGAATTTAGGATGCGATAAAATCGTAATAGGCAAAAATCATGCCGGAATAGGAATGTTTTATGATAAAAAAGAGACAAAATCAATAATAGATACATTCAAAGGCATTAATATAGAAATAGAAGTAGTAAACGAATTTGTATATTGCGATATCTGTAAGACCTTAGTAAGTACAGATACATGCCCCCATGGACAACATCACCATATCTCATATCACTCTGAACCGATTTTAGAGCTTTTAAAAGCTGGAGTCTTGCCACCTGCAGTGTTGGTTAGAAAAGAGATTTCAGCCATTATTTTAAGCAAACTCTTTCCAAACAGATTTCATAAAGTTATGGATAAATTTGCAAATATTTTTCCAGTTTCGGCAATTTTAGAGCCTCAAAGCGAAAGAGATTTCTATATTCAGCTTATGAAGCTTCATCAGACATCTTCTTTAACATAAGGATTTTTATGAGAAAACTCTTCTTAACCTTCTTTTACACAGGCCTCTCTCCAAAAGCTCCGGGAACCGTCGGCACAATAGCGGGGGCTTTAGCGGCTTTTTTAATTCTAAAATTTCTTCCAGTTTCAACTCTATTTTTGCTTACCATATTAATCTCTATAATTGCCATAAAAGAGATAGATAAATATGAAAAAGAGAATAATACTCATGATGAGAGCTTCATTGTTATAGATGAAGTAGCAGGAATATGGCTTGCTTTTTCTCTAAGTTCCGCCACCATAACGCAAATGGTTTTATCTATAATATATTTTAGAATTTTTGATATCTGGAAACCTTCTATCATAGGAAGAGTCGATAGAGAAGTTAAGGGGGGAATCGGAGTTATGGGAGATGATTTGCTTGCTGGAATATTTGCCGGAATATGCAGTGCCGGAACTTATCAAATTCTTGGGTATTTTAATTTGAATTTATAAAAAACGAATGTAAATTTTGTATAATTCCTTTGAAGTTTTGCAAAGGAATTTTAAAAAATGGAAGAGAGTATTGAAAATATTATACTACCATCAGAAAAGAGAAATAATGAATGCTTTTCAAACCTATTAGTTTTATTATCTTTGCCATTTATAATTTTAGTTTTAGAAGCTATTTTGATTTTTCAATTTTCCCTATTTAAAAAAGAGCTTTTCCTACTTCTTTTTATAATATTTTTACTCTCTATCCTCTTTTTAAAAAACTCTTCCTTCATTAAAATTTGCGAACCAAAATTTTTGGCGTCCAAATTATCAGAGGATATAGAAGAGCTTTCAAAAGAATTATCTCTTACTGTATATAGAGAAAGCAAATCGGCTAATGACTTATCTCTGTTTATTTCAAATTTTTTAGAAAACTACAAAATAGATTTAATCGATAAAATATTTTCTTTTTTGGTTTACTTTTCCATATCGCTTTTAGGTTTAATATTTTTAAATGAAAAGAGCTTCTTTTTTTCTCTTTTTTTCTCATTGACAATAATAAATTGGCAATATTTTTTAGAAAAAAGAGCTTTTGAAAAATTAAAAAGTGAAGTTTTAAAAGTAAAGGAAAAAGCAAAAGAGCTCTTTTGGAGTGCAGAAGAACTTGAGAGATACAAAATTCTTCAAAATGAACAGATAAATTTTGAGATAAAGAGAAGTTTTGAAAAGGCTTTTACTCCAGAATTTATAAAAAATTTTGAATATACATTAAAAAAAGAGATAACCATTTTTTTTAATTTAACTAAAAAAGAGCGAGAGGCTCAAAAAAAACTTCTTTTAGAATATGGAAAAATCTTAAAAGAGCAGAAAGTTTTTATAAAAGAGCTTAAAGAATTTAAAAATTTAGAAAGCGGCTTTTTTGAGGATATGGAAAATATAAACAGCTCTTTCAAAAATATCATAGAGCATCTATCAAAAGAGCTAAAAGTTTTAAATGCAATCTCCCTCCATACTTTTGAAAATATTCAAAAAGAAATTCAAAATATCAAAAACAAAAGTTTTGAAAAAATCTCAGATTTAAATATGAATATAGAGATACTAAATAAAAATTTTGAGATTTTAGAAACTATTTTCTCGCATTATCAAAGAGAATTAAATAAAAAAGAAGAGAAAATCTTATAAAAGATATAACAAAATTTTAAGATTATATTAATGTAAAAAGTTATATAATTGAAACAAGTTGATAATGATTATTACAATTGTTTTAAGATATTTAAAAAGGACGGAAAAATGTCAAGACTAACAGATTTGGATATAGGAGCAAGGGCGGTTATCAAAGATATTGTGGCAAATGAGGAGTTTAAAAACAGACTAAGAGACTTTGGTATTAAAAAAAATTCACAAATAACACTAAAAGGGTATGGATTTTTAAAAAAGGTAGTAAAAGTTGAAACAGATAGCAATACCTGCGTGGCTCTTAGAAAAGAGGAAGCAGACAAGGTGCTTGTAGAAAGAGAGTCATTTTAGAAGCTTTTCTATATCTTTGCTTACCTTTTCCTTATAGTTTTGAAATTTTTCGTCATTTAATTTAAGATATTCGTCAAGTCTTTGCCTATTTTTTTCAAAAATATCTTCAAACTCATCCTCTTTTTTTATACTTTTTAAAGGAAATTTATCAAGCAAAATATTGCTGTTTCCTATCAAAAGAAGATATGAGGAGTTTTTATACTCTATCAAGACAACTCTATTTCTCGCATCTAAAGAGCGCTGAAATTTTATCTCTATCTCATTATTTTTTACCTTTTTAAAAAGCCATCCCCCTACACTTTTTTTATCTTTTAAAGCGTTTCTTAAAAAATATAAAATAACGGCTATAACAATCAAGCTAAAAAGAGCTATATAATATCCGTATCCAATAGATATAGAACTGTTTTGACCGATTTTAAGATCATCGCTCTCTTTATCCTCTTTCTTTATAGGAGAGACTACCGGCATAGGCTCTAACTCTTTTTGGGGAGTTTTTAGCAAAGCTCTTATTCTAAGACCAAAATTATCTATCGTTTTATCTACTTGAAGATCAATATCTTTCTGACTTTTAAAAAGCACATAAAGAGAGTTTTTTCTTGGAATAATATCTATCTCTTTTGCCACTTTTGAATCGACGCTCTCTTTTATCTCGTCATTATATTTTAGATTATAGAGCTTAATTATCGTATAGCCCTCTATTTTTCTTTTTTTTATCTTTCCATTATAGGGCTCGTCAAAAGTTAGCATCAAATCTATTCTATTTTCTCTATCATATATTTTATATGTCAGAAGATTTACGCCAAAGAGGAGTTTTGTAAAAAAAAGCATAAAAAAAACATATCTCATAACGGCTCTTTTAAAAAGAATTGAATAATATCTTTGGAATTTAATATCTCATTTATTCTGATAGCCAAATTTTTCTCATAAACCATAACTTCCCCTTTGCCGAAAATCTTATTATTTATAAAAAGCTCTACGCTCTCGCCTGCCGGTTTTTTCAAATCTATCACAGAACCGTTAGTAAAAGATAAAAGCTCTCTTAAAGTTATCTCAGTGCTTCCAAGCTCGGCTATAAACTCGACTTTAATATCAGCAAGCTTCTCATATCCAAGCCTTCCCTCTCTGCTCTCCTCTTTTTCCACAAACTCTCCATAAACTCTATTTTACTTATTATAGTTTATTTTTTTTAAATTGTTTATTAAGAGTGGATGGTGTAAAATCCCCTAAAAATTGAAGGTTTAGAATGGAAATAGCTCTAATTTTGGCAGGACTCTCGGTTGGATTTATATCCGGTTTTTTTGGAGTTGGGGGAGGAACAATTCTTGTTCCAACTTTAATGTATCTTGGATTTGATATAAAGCATGCGATAGGAATATCGGTTATGCAGATGCTCTTTAGCTCGCTTTATGGCAGTTATCTAAATTACAAAAAAGGCTCTCTTACCTTAAATGAGGGCTATATTTTGGGAATTGGAGGTTTTATAGGAGCTCTTGGAAGCGGAGCTGTGGTTCATTTTTTCCATTCCAAAACTTTAAGTTTTATATTTTTAGCAATTATCCTTTTTGCTATTTACAGATTTTTCAAAGCTCCCATAGAATCAAACAAAAAAGAGATAAACAACAAATTTTTGCTTTTTGCGATAGGAATGGGAGTAGGATTATTGGCAATAAGCGTGGGAGTTGGAGGATCAATCCTTTTAACCCCGATTCTAGTGGGATTCTTACACTATCATGTAAAAAAAGCTATATCTATGGCTCTCTTTTTTGTGGTATTTTCATCACTATCTGGTTTTATAAGCCTCTCTTTTTACGGCTACATAGACTACCTTCAAGGAATTATTATAGGTGTTACATCTCTAATAGGCGTCTATTTTGGAATCCACGTAGCTCATAAAACTCACGCAAAGAGACATAAAAAGTTGATTTTAATGTTAAATTTTGTTATTTTAGCGCTCATTATAAACAAAATTTTCAATCAATAAAAAAAAGGATAAATATATTTGGATAAGATAAAAATTTACGGAGCGAGAGAAAATAATCTAAAATCGATAAATCTGGAAATTCCAAAAAACTCTCTTGTAGTATTTACCGGTCTTAGCGGAAGCGGAAAAAGCACATTAGCTTTTGATACACTTTATGCGGAAGGGCAAAGAAGATATATAGAATCCCTCTCCTCATACGCAAGACAGTTTCTCGATAGAATCGGAAAACCTGATGTGGATAAAATAGAGGGTCTAACTCCCGCAATTGCGATAGATCAAAAAACAACAAGCAAAAACCCAAGATCTACTGTTGGAACAATTACAGAAATTTACGATTATCTAAGGCTTTTATACGCAAGAGTTGGAAAACAGCACTGCCATAAATGCGGAAAGCCCATCTCTCAAATGAGCGCAAGCGACATAATAAACGAAGTTTTAAAAATCCCAAACAAAGCCAAAGTTGTAATCACAGCCCCCTTAATAAGAGAAAAGAAGGGAACTTTTGCAGATTTAATAGAATCTCTAAGACAAAAGGGATATGTAAGAGCGATAATTGACGGAGTTATGGCAAGGCTTGATGAAGAGATATCGCTTGGAAAAAATAAAAAGCACACCATAAAAGCGGTTATAGATAGAGTCGTAATCAAAGAGGAAAATAAAGAGAGAATAGCCCAGGATATAGAGAGAGCCTTAAATGAAAGCTTTGGGGAGGTGGAGATAGATATCTTAAATTATGAAGAGATAGGCTTTTATACCTCTCATCTTCATTACAGCGAACATCTTGCCTGTTTTGATTGCAAAATTAGTTTCGAACCTTTAGAACCTCTTTCATTCTCTTTTAACTCTCCAAAAGGGGCATGCCCTGTTTGCGACGGTCTTGGAATAAGATACTCCCTTGATTTAAAAAAGCTCATAGATGAAGAGAGAAGCATTGAAGAAGGGGCAATAAGACTTCTTTACGGATTTAACAGAGGATACTATTTTACCTTCCTAAAAGCTTTTTGCGAAGCGGAGGGGATAGATATATCGGTTCCGTTTTATAAGTTAAAGGAGCATGAGAAGAAGGCTATTTTGCACGGAAGCGCAAATTTAGTCGAATTTTATTGGAAAAAGCACAAAATAGCAAGAAAATTTGACGGTGTGATAAAAATAGCTTATGAGATGCTAAAAGATGAAAAAGCTCTTGGAGACTATATGAGCGAAAAGATTTGCGATGCGTGCAAAGGCCACAGGCTAAAACCGGAAAGCTTGGCTGTTAGAGTAGCCGATAAAACAATTGCTGAGATTTTGGATATGCCAATAGAGAAGTGCTATGAATTTTTCAAAGAGGATAGAAATTTTGACTATCTCTCTTCTCAGCAGAAGATGATAGCCGAGCCTATCTTAAAAGAGATTAGAGAGAGACTCTATTTTTTGTATGATGTGGGGCTTGGATATTTGACGCTTGGAAGAGATGCAAGAACAATAAGCGGAGGGGAGGCGCAAAGAATTAGAATAGCCTCTCAGATAGGAAGCGGACTTACGGGAGTTATGTATGTCTTAGATGAGCCAAGCAT
Organism: Campylobacterales bacterium; assembly: GCA_027009865.1. GTDB lineage: Bacteria > Campylobacterota > Campylobacteria > Campylobacterales > JAADDG01 > JAADDG01. Next base: position 8,415 of record JALVCR010000023.1, on the reverse strand, counting down.
CGGGCTTCATGAAAGGGATACCCAAAAGCTTATAAGAACTTTGAAAAATCTAAAAGATAAAGGAAACAGCGTAATAGTCGTAGAGCATGACAAAGAGACGATAAATGCCGCCGATTTCATTGTGGATATCGGGCCAAAAGCTGGGAAATTTGGGGGAGAGATAGTCTTTAGCGGAACACTTGAAGAGTTAAAAAAAGCAAAAACCCTAACAGCCGATTATCTGTATGAGCGAAAAAAGATAGAGTATTTCTACAGACGGAAACAAAACGAGTGGATTGAGATAAAAAATGTAAACATAAACAATATAAAAAATTTAAACGTAAAAATTCCTCTTAGAAATTTCGTCTGCATAACCGGAGTTAGCGGGAGCGGAAAAAGCTCTCTTATTTTGCAAACTCTCCTGCCTGTTGCAAAGGAGATATTAAACAGGGCAAAGAAGATAAAAAGAGTTGCGGGAGTAGAATGTGTAGGCCTTGAGAAATTAGATAAAGTAATATATCTTGATCAAAGCCCAATAGGCAGAACCCCAAGAAGCAATCCCGCTACCTATACGGGAGTTATGGATGAGATAAGAGTTTTGTTTGCAAAAACAAAAGAGGCTCAAATAAGAGGATATAAAGTAGGAAGATTTAGCTTTAACGTAAAAGGAGGAAGATGCGAAAAGTGTCAAGGAGAGGGGGAGATAAAGATAGAGATGCACTTTTTGCCCGATATTATGGTAAAGTGCGATGCGTGCAACGGAAAAAGATACAACGCCCAAACGCTTGAGATTAAATACAAAGGCAAAAACATAGCCGACGTTTTGGAAATGAGCGTGGATGAAGCTTTGGAATTTTTTGCTCATATTCCAAAAATATATCAAAAACTAAAAACTCTTCAAGATGTGGGATTGGGATATATCACTCTTGGACAAAATGCGGTAACCCTAAGCGGAGGAGAGGCGCAAAGAATCAAACTTGCAAAAGAGCTTAGCAAAAAAGATACCGGAAACACCCTATATATTTTGGATGAACCCACAACCGGGCTTCATTTTGCCGATGTGGATAAACTCATTAAAGTTTTACACCATTTAACCGATCTTGGAAACAGCGTATTAGTTATAGAACATAATATGGATGTAATAAAAAACGCCGACTATATAATAGATATGGGTCCTGAAGGCGGAAGCCGCGGAGGAAAAATAGTAGATAGCGGAACTCCCGAAGAGCTTGCAAAAAACTATAAAAAGTCGGGAAGCTATACAGGAATGTTTCTTGCAAAAGAGTTAAAAAAGAGAATATGAAAGGAATGAATATGTTAAAAAATATAGCAAAAAAGATAAAAGCCCTACCTCCTTTGCCATCTTCCTTTAGACATATCGAAGAAATATCTAAAGATCCCAATGTATCCATTGATAAAATAGCCTCTATTATAGAAAAAGATCCTGCACTTACGGCAAATCTTTTGAAAATCGCAAACTCTCCTCTATATGGATTTCAAAGAGAAATAAAAAATATAAAACATCTTGTCTCCCTTTTTGGAATAAATATGACAAAAACATTAATAGCTAATATCTTCATAAAAAATATCCTATCAAGCGATATGAGCCCTTATAATATAAATGCTGAGGAGTTTAACAAGATATCCGCTATGCAGGGAGCTCTTGCTAAAAAATGGTATATAAAATTAGATAAATCGAAAGTGGATTTAATATTTTTAACAGCTCTTCTACAAGAGATTGGAAAAATTTTGATAGCTAACGAGATAATAAGCTCAGAGAGCCTTTCATCTTTCAAAGAAGAGATAAAAAATGCTATTTTTATAGAAGAGGTAGAGAGAAACTATGTGGGAATTACTTCCGCAGAAATTGCAGCGGAAATTTTTAAACACTGGAATTTTGAATCCAATATGGTAGAGATTATAAGATACAGCTATGAATATCAAAAAGCCCCAGCCAATATAAAAAAGCTATCCCTCTCTCTTAGAGCAATAAAAACAGCTCTTTCAATAAACGCCGCTTTGCAAGAAGATAGTATAAACAGAGCCTGCGATATTTTAGAAAAGGAGGGTATGGATAAAGAACTTTTCTTAAAAGCGATAGAGGAGATAACCGAGACGGTATAAACCGTCTTTAGTTATCAGGCAAAATGTAAGATAAAATTAGGTCTGCAACTTTTCTTTGCCCCAAAATAGAGAGATGTATTCTTTTGTTAGCCCCGTAATCATAAGCATCTAAATCTCTAAATAATGAAAAATCATTTGGATCTTTTGCAAAAATCTCATCTATTGTATTAACCAAAGGAATATTCATCTCTTTTGAAAGCTCCAAATAGGCTTTTTTATACTCTTTTACAAGATTATCAAATCCTATCATACTATTTGGCATTGTAAGCATAAAATTGGTTTTTGGCTTATATTTCAAAATCTTATTAATAGCATCTTTTAAGTAAGCTTTTATATAGGGAGCCTTCCCTTCTCCTCCGTAATATCTTGCATCGTTTATTCCCAAAGATATATCCACAATCGCATGGGAGCCGTCTCCTTTTATCAAACTTACCGTATCCTTCCAGCTTGGAAAATAGTATCCTCTCGCATACTCTTTTGCGGTATATCCGGGAGTTGCTTCAAGATAGGCTTTAACATTATATTGTATAAGAGCGCTCTTTACTATTTTAAATACATGGCCGTTATTGTAATACCAGTCATCCGCTCTTGTGCTGTCTCCCACACAGATATAGACCACATCGTCATACTCGAAATTGGAAGCTTTCAATATCAATTCTCTTATCTTATCGAAACCATCACCTTTTTTTATAATTCTTGGAAATTTAGCAACTCTTTTGGAAGATGGAATTTTTGAGACAATTTTCCAATCTTTATTACTATGAGTAACTCCTATCTTAAATTTATCAGAAACATTATCTAAGATAGATTTATCTATTGTTACTTCAAAACTATTCTCATTTTTTGAATACCAAGCTTTCCCGATATACTCCCAAGCCCACTCTCTTCCTAAAGATTTATAAATTCTTCCATCCTCTATTAAATAGTCCATTCCGCTATGATCCCATAAATCGGAATAGAAACCTGTATTTTCATCATTATCGATATCTAAATATATTCCGGTATGAGTTTGAGTTTTATTAGCATCCACTCTTATTTTCAAAAAATCATCTTTGTTTATAACCTTTATATCCCTTAAACTATTTTGACTTTCATAGATTAAAGGAGATATTTTATCCCAATTCTCTTTTGTTTGATTTGAATCAGCCGCCAACTCCATACAAAATAATACCAAAAAAGCTAATATAAGCCTCTTCACGATATTCTCCTTCCTTAAAACGGTAAAATTTATATACTTTTCTGAATATAATTTTAGCATAACAATAGAATTTTTAGAACAATTTTTAACTCTTTATATTAATTTTATAATTAAAATCAAATATATATTTTTATTATTAAAATAATTTATTTTAAAAAATAAGCCTGCGGAAAATATAGATGAAATATTTTTGTATGTTATAATTTGCGAAAAAACAAAAAAAGATTAAGAGAATATGAAAATTCTACACACTTCAGATTGGCATCTTGGAGAGATTTTGATGTCTCAAAGCAGAGAAGAGGAGCATACCAAGTTTTTAAACTGGCTGATAGATACGATAGAAAAAGAGAAAATAGATATGCTTCTAATAGCTGGAGATATATTCGATACGGTAACTCCCCCCATCTACGCTCAAAAACTCTACTTTAATTTTTTATACAATCTATCCAAAACAGATTGCAAAAATTGCGTAGTGTTAGCCGGAAATCACGATTCGGCCTCTCTTCTTGCATCATCTAAAGAGATTTTATCTCTTCTTTCTATAAAAGTAGTGGAAGAGAGAGGAGAGATAATCGAATTTGATGATTTTATTTTTCTGGCTGTTCCATATCTTAGAGAAAAAGTTATAACATCTTTTATATCTAATCAAGATTATAAAGAGAGCGAAAAAAGGTATATAGAAGCGATAAAAAGCCACTACCTAAATTTATACAAAGAGATTTCAAAAAAAAACAAAAAAATAATCTCTTCAGGGCACCTCACAATTAAAAGAGCTAAAAAAAGCGAAAGCGAAAGGGAGCTTTATATAGGAAATTTAGCCGCGATAGAGAGCTCTTTTTTTGAAAATCTGTTTGATTACACACTTCTTGGACACTTTCACAGGCCTCAAAAAATAGGAAAAAGCGTTATCTATTCCGGCTCAGCAATACCTTTGGGTTTTGATGAAGCCAAATATGAAAAGAGTGTTTTTATTTTGGATACAGAAAATTTAAAAGAGAAAAGATTAAATATTCCAACTTTTAGAAAATTATACGAACTAAAAGGAGACGAGGAAGAGATAGAAGAGAAACTTCAAAATATAGAAGAAAAGAGCTGGTGTAAAATAGTTCTTCAAAATGAAATAAAAAGCAAAAGTTTTATAGAAAAGCTTTTTAAAATAGCAAAAGAGAGAGATTTTAAAATTTTAGCCATAAAATATGAAACAAAAGAGAAAGAAAATCAAAACTCTTTTCTTTACAAAGAGCATATAGCAAACTTAACTCCCCTTGAAATTTTTAAAAGAAGACTAAAAGAAGAAGATATAAAAGATGAAAAGATATTAAAAGATTTGATAAATCTATATGAAAAAGTGGTAAACCAAGTAGAAATCGGAAATGAAATATGAAGATATTAAAACTCTCCATCAAAAATGTAAATTCCCTAAAAGGAGAATTTTGTATAGATTTTGAAAGCTTTGATGAGGGAATATTTGCAATTACCGGAGCTACGGGAGCTGGGAAAAGCACGATTTTAGATTCAATCTGCGCATCCATGTATGCAAGAACTCCGAGATTAAAAAATATCTCCGAGCTTATGAGCAAACATACGGGAGATTTTTATTGCGAGAGCGAATTTGAAATAGAGGGCAAAAGATACAAAAGCAGATTTTCCCAAAGAAGAGCAAACGCAAAGAGCGACGGAAAACTTCAAAATCCAAAAATGATTCTATCGGATGAGAGCGGAAATATCATAGAAGAGTCGGTAAAGAAGGTGCCAAAAGCGATAGAGAAAATAACCGGCCTTGATTTTGACAGATTTACAAAATCGATAGTTTTGGCTCAAGGAAATTTTGATGCTTTTTTGAAAGCAAATTCAAAAGAAAAAGCCGAACTTTTAGAAAAAATCACCTCCTCTAAAATATACTCTCTAATTTCAAAAAGAGTTTACGAGCTTCATAAAGAGGAAAAAGTAAAAATTAGCTCTCTTTTAAATAGCATTGAAAATATAGAAGTATTAAAAGAGGAAGAGAAAAAAGAGCTAAAATCCAAGATAAAAGAGCTAAAGGATAAAAAAGAAAATCTTTTAAAATCTATAGAGAATCTGCAAAAAGAGATAAACGAAGCTCAAAAAATAAAAGATATTCTCTCCCAAATAGAGGCTTTAGAAAAGGAAGAGGAGGAGATTTTAAAATTAGAGGAAGAGAACGAGAAAAAATTTAAAACTTTAAAAAAGGCTCTAAAGGCTAACAAAGTTATCAACGAATGGGAGAGATATAAAGAAAAAGATAAAAAATTTAAAAACATTACAAAAAAGATAGAAAACTTTTTGAAAACAGATAAAATCTCAAAAGAGAGACTTGAAGATATTTTAAAAGAGATTAAAGAGAGGATTAAAGCTTTAGAAAAAGAGAGAGAAAATACAAAGGAGATAATTAAAAATCTTCAAAAATCAAAACCAAAAACGATAGATTTAACCTCTCTGTTTGAAGAGAAAGAGAGAATCTCAAAAGAGGAGAGCCTCCTTGAGAATATAAAAAGAGATTTAAAAGATTTTCAAATTATCAAAGAGAAATTAGAAACCTTAAACAAAGAAAAGAAGATAAAAGAAAAAGAGCTAAAAGAGACTCAAGATATGCTTGATATTATTTCAAAAGATATAAATTATGAAAAAACAATCCTTGAAGAAAAGGAGAAGAGAAAAGAGCTTGGCCTTAAAATAATTTCATTGGAGGAGGAGAGAAAAAGATTAAAAGAAAATGAGCCCTGCCCTCTTTGCGGCTCAAAAACCCACCCGTGGGCAAATAAGAAAAATCCCAATATCTCCAAATTAGAAGAAGAGATAAAAGATATCAAACAAAAAATTGAAAATCTAACTAAAGAGTATCTAAAAATATCCAAGCAGAAATCTTCAACGAAAACCAATTTGCAAAATCTAAAAAACACCATCAAAGATTTAGAAAATCAAAAAGAGAGACTCTCTAAAAATATAGACTCTTTAAATCCAGAAAAGATAGATGAAGAGATTAAAAAAGTTCAAAAATTAAAAGATGAGATTCAAAAAGAGATTAAAAAGGGAGAGCTTTTAAACAAAGAGGCTAAAAAAATAGAAGAGAGAATTATCTCTTTGGAAAAAGAGTCTATTCAAACAAAGCATCTAATAAAAGAGCTTGAAAACAAAATAGAAAAAATAGAAGAATTAAAAGAGGATTTTATAAAAAATAAAAAGGAGCTTCAAAAAGCAAAAGAGGATTTTTATCTGAAACTAAAGAGCCAAAATTTTACAGACATTGAAGATTTTCAAAAATCTATCCTAAACCAAAATGAAATAGAAAAAATAGAGAGCAAAAAAAATGAGATAGAGAAAAAAAAGGTTCAAATAGAAGCCAAACTAAATGATAAAAAAAATCAGATAAAAGATAAAAGTTTCAAAGAGGAGGATTTTATAAATAAAAAGAGAGAAGTTAAAGAGTTAGAAGAAGAAAGAGACAAAATCATCCAAACGATAGCCTCTTTTAAAGAGAGACTTTCAAATAACGAAAAAAATGAAAACAAAATAAAAAGCATAAAAGAGGAGATAGAGAGAAAACAAAAAGAGTTTAAGACTCTCGATATGTTAAATACTCTAATAGGCTCAAGCGATGGAGGAAAATATAGAAAATTTGCAAGTTTGATAACCCTTGATATGCTAATTTCAATAGCAAATCACCATCTTAAGAGTCTAAATGACAGATACACTCTAAAAAGAGGAGAAAAAGAGCTTGATATAGAGATAATAGACGGATATCAAGCAGATATAAAAAGACCCATAGAGACGCTATCGGGCGGCGAGAGCTTTATAGTAAGCCTCTCTTTGGCTTTGGCCTTAAGCGATCTTGTAAGCGACAAGACAAAAATCGGCTCTCTTTTTTTGGACGAAGGATTTGGAACTCTTGATAGCGAAACTTTGGAAGCTGTTCTATCGGCTCTAAACTCTTTGAAAAATCAGGGCAGAATAGTTGGAATTATCTCCCATCTTGAAGCTTTGAAAGACAGAATAAACAGACAAATAAAAATAATTAAACTCCAAGGGGGAGTGAGCAGGATAGAAATTGTTTGAAAAAATTTTCCTAACAGCTACTTTAACGGAAGCTATACCTTTGATAGAGAGATATAATTTAAATCTTTTTGAAAAGAAGCCTTTTAATATCTTCAAAAATGATAATACAGCTTTAATCATAAGCAAAATAGGAAAAGTGGAAGCCTCAATAGCCGCAACATATATTTTACAAAAATTTAAAACTCTAAAAATAATAAATATAGGAATATGCTCCTCAAATGAAAAAAGCAATTTGAATCAACTCTTTAGGATAAAAAGCGTAATAGACTATTCAAGCAAAAAGAAAATAGCTCTAAATCCAAAAACTATCCTAAAAGCTTCCAAATTAATAACCTGCGATAAGCCGGTTAGAAGAGATATTGGATATCCGCTTATCGATATGGAAGCTTACGGTTTTGTGAAAGCTTCTATGAAATTTATAGATATGGAAAATATTTTTGTCTATAAAATAGTATCTGATATTTTAAAGCCAGAAATTCCCCAAAAAATCGAAATTCAAGAACTTATTTTAAAACATATTCAAAAAATAGAGGAAGATTTATGCAAAGCGCAATAGTTACCGGAGCCTCAAGAGGAATAGGAGAAGCCTGTGTTAAAACACTTTTAAAGAGAAAATATAAAGTTTTTGCTATAGCAAGAGATTTTTCCACTCTTCAAACAGAGGATGAAAATCTCATAAAAATAGAGGCAAATCTAACCGATTCAAAGGAGATTTTATCTCTATCAAAAAAGATAGATAAAAACTTAAAGATTTTAATAAACAATGCGGGAGTCGGATATTTTGGAATGCATGAAGATATTGGCTTTGAAAAGATAGAAGAGATGATAGATTTAAATTTGAAAGCTCCGATTCTTCTTAGCAAAATTTTTTTAAGAACTCTTAAAAAAAACAAGGGATATATTTTCAATATAAATTCCATTTCTGCTATAAAACCGGCCTTTTTCGGAGCGGTTTACGGAGCTACGAAAGCTGGACTTAGACATTTTGGAAAATCTATTTTTCATGAAGGCAGAAAAAACCATATCAAAGTAGTAAATAT
>JALVCR010000022.1 GCA_027009865.1 Campylobacterales bacterium | reverse complement strand
TGGAGGGCTTGCCGGTTTTGGCTTGGCTGTGCCTGCTGGAATTATTCAAGCCGATATGGGATTAAACAGAGTTTTGCATAACACTCAATGGATTAGTTTTGCGCATTTTCATATGGCTTTGATAGTTGGGCTTTATATGACTTTATATAGCGCTTTGTATGTTTTGTGGCCGATGGTTACAAATAACACCAAACTTTATAGCAAAAAGCTTACTTGGGCTCACTTTTGGCTCTATTTGATAGGCGGAATAGGAATGGGTGCGTTTGTCGGAATGGCCGGGCTTGATGGAATGTTAAGACGACATCTTTATGTAAACGGAGAGTTTGGCGGATGGATGATTTTGGGAGCTATTTTTGGCTCTATGGTTTTGATAGCCTGGTTTATTTTCTTGTTTAATATTGTAATGAGTGTGGGAATAAAGGGGCTTATTGGAATTTTCAAACCCGCAAACAACGATATAGCAACTTATGGAGTTGAACCTGAGATGGAACCCGTAGCGGTTAAATCCTGATTTTCTTTGTAGAGCGCGCTTTGGCGCGCTCACTCAAGGAAAATCCTTAGGAGGCAAAGTGACTAATCTTGAGAGAGTCGCAAGAGAGATAAAAACCGTGGGGCTTTATGATCTTATTTTGCAGGATGTGCAAAAAATCTTAAAGACCAATCACCCCACAGTAGAGCAGATAAGAGAGGTTTTGGATAAACATCCCCAGATTTTAAGGGATTATAAGCAGACAAACGTTGAGTATAATCTAAGCAATATCCATCTAAAAGATATACCTCTTGATAATTTAGAGGGGGAATGTCTTAAAAAAGCTAAAAAGGTAAATGAAAATCTTAAAGTTTTAAGGGAGATAGAGAAATATACTCTCGATTTTGAGCACAGCTCCACTCTTGTTATCATCTTTTCGGTGGAATTTTTCGTTCTCTTTTCGGTTCAGTATCTTATAGTGCTGTTAAATTTAAAAGATTATCAGTGGTATATCTACTCTTTCTTTGCTCTTTCCATTTTGGCCGCTTGGAAATACGCTAAAAGGGAGAAGAGAAAATATGAAGTTGAAAATGAAAGGTTTGAAAAGCTTTATGAAGAGACTTTGAAGATATTGGAAGAATTGGAAGAGAGCGGCTGTGTTAGAAAATCTGATCTTTGGATAATGGAGAGCGAAGATCATGTCTGAAATTTCATTTTCTCTCGATTGGAATGAGAATAATTTTCTAAAAGGGGCTAAACTTGCCTACGATTTTACAATGAAGCACTCTTTTAGAAGATTTATAGGCTGGTTTTTTATAGCTATGCTTCAGTTTGGAGTCGTTGGGGCTGTAAAATATCAAAAATATGCAATGTTTTTGCTTTTTTCTGTTTTGACTTTGTATTGGTATTTTTTCAGATGGCCTGTTAGGAAATTTTTTTTGAAAAAAGCTTTCAAAAGAAGTCCGCTTTGTTGTAAAAAACTTCAAATAAAGGTTGATGATGAGGGATTTTATATAAATTCCGAGCTTTTAAAATGGGAAAATTTCAAAAAAGCCATCTCTTCAAAAGAGGGGTATCTTTTAGATTTTAAAGGAGCGTTTTTATTCATTCCAAAAAACTCCATTGAAAATAAAGAAGCCTTCTTTAATCTTTTAAAAAATAGAATCAAAAACTTTCAAAAAGTCGATTTCTGATTTCTTACTCAATGAATAGCAAAGGAAAAAGTATTGATAATATTGCTATTAAAAGATTCTTTCTAACATTTAAGTATGAAGAGAGCTATATCAAAGTATATTTATTTGGAGGTAACGCTTATAGAGAGGCTGCAAGATAAATTTGCGCCTCTTAGCAGGGCAGTTTCCGTATTTAATCAATACGGAAATTGTCCAAGCAGCCATTTGTAAAGGGGAATGGTTATGATTTTTTTATCGTTAATTTTAAAAACTTCATCTTTTTCTGTAGTAATTAAATAAGATTTATTAATATTGAAATATTTCATTCCTTCCTCTAATGAATTAATTTCCCGTTTTAGTGTTGTTTGATCATCTATCAGGTAGCTGACATTTACCAAAAGCTTTTCTTGAGGAATAAAAAAATCAATCTCTTGTTTTTCTTTGAAATAGTAAATATCGCGATATTTTCGGCGAAGATTCAAAAAGACGAGATTTTCAAAAAGTTTGGAGAAATCCTTAGAAAAAGAAGTATTGAAAATATAGTTAAATCCGTTATCGACGATATAAATCTTTTTTGGATTTTTTTTCTCTTCTTTTACAGAGCTTTTAAAAACAGGCGAAGAAAAGACGGTGTAAGCGTCATTGAGATAACTGAAATAATCAAATAGCGTATCTTTAGAGAGTCTGTATCCTTGGGATTTTAGTTCGTTGTAAAGTTTATTGAAACTAAGCAGAGTTGACGGATTGGAGAAAACATATTTTATAAGGAATTTGATAAGACTTAGATTTTTTATATTGTATCTCTCTATAATATCGCGATAGACTATCAAATCTACATAATCGCTTAAAATTCTTTTTTGAATATCTTCATCATTTTCCATAGCGATTTCGGGAAATCCCCCTTTGGTCAGGTAATTATTGAAACTATTTTTGATAAAGGAGAGAGTTTTGGAGGAGTAGAAATTAATATCTATATTTTGAAATTGCAAATACTCTTTGAAACTTAAAGGAAAAATCTCATAAGTAATACTTCTGCCTCGAAGGGCAGATGCAATTTCCTTGCTTAGAAGCTTTGAAGATGAGCCGGTAATAAAAATTTGAGCATTAAGAGTATCGTAAATTCTGCGGACGAATTTCTCCCAGTTTGCTACTTCTTGAATTTCATCCAAAAAAATATAGATTTTTTCATCTCTTTTTTGAGGGAAAAGTTCAAAGTAAGCTTCTATTAAAGTATTAAGATGTTGCAGTGTAATACCAAAAAGTCTATCGTCTTCAAAATTTATATAGATAATATTACGCGAATCGATTTGTTCTCTTAATTTTTGTATCGTCTCATAGAGAATATATGTTTTACCGCTTCTTCTAACTCCTACTAAAGAAACTATTTTATTGGTATCAATTGGAATTTTATAATTTCGTTTTATGACATTAAGCTCTTTTTCGATGAAATCAATAATGAGCAGTTTGAATATCTCTTTCATTATCCTTCCTTACAAGGATAATTATACATATTTTTATCCCTCTCTGCAAGGAAATAAGAGTTTACAGCTTTTTAAAGCTGTGCATTGTGGCGCAATGGATGCTTCCGTGCTCTCTTATTAAGATAGTTGAATCTATTCCTATTACATCTCTTTTAGGAAATAGTTTTTCAAATATCTTTATTGCTTTTTCGTCGTTTTCATCGTTATAGGTAGGGACTAAAACGGCGTTATTTATAAACAGAAAGTTTGCGTAAGTTGCCGGCAATCTTTCGCCTTCATAGAATTTTGGTTTGACAAAGGGCAGAGGGATTAGATTGAAAGGAAGTTTCTTTAGCTCCTCTTCCATCTTTTTTAACTCTTTGAAATGGATATCCTCTTCATCTTCGCATTTTACATAAGCTATTGTATCTTTTGAGACAAATCTTGCCAAAGTGTCTATATGAGAATCTGTATCATCTCCTTCTAAAAAGCCGTGATTTAGGAAAATTACCTCTTTAACTTTTAAATATCTTTTTAATCTCTCCTCTATTTCATCTTTTGAGAATTCAGGATTTCTATTCTCTTCCAAAAGACATTGTGTGTTTGTTAGCAAAATTCCATCTCCATTGCTCTCTATGCTTCCTCCCTCCAAAACAAAATTTAAGGTTTTTAGAGGAGATTTGAAAACTCTCTTTTGAAAAAGCCTTCTTGTTACGAGATTATCATAATTTGCCGCAAACTTTAGTCCCCAGCCGTTAAATGTGAAATCCAAAGATAAAATCTCTCCATCCTTCTCAAGCTCAATTGCTCCAAAATCTCTTATCCAAGTGTCGTTTGTTCGTAGCTCTACAAAATGGAGATTTTTAAAAGAGGAGAAATATTTTCTTGTCTCTTTTTCATTTTCGCAGATAATTAAACAGGGCTGATAGGAAGCTATGGTTTGGATAATTTTTTTGTAGCTCTCTCTTATCTCTTCTAAGCAATATTCCCAATCGCTGTATTTGTGGGGAAAAACGATTTGAGTGTGTTCTTGTTTTTCCCATTCGGCTTTTAATCTTAAAATTTCATCCCCCTTAAAATCAAAGCTTTTAAAATTCCAAAATATTCGTGAATTGCGGTAAAAGAGGATTGAAATCCTCCCATACTCGGAATGAAAGCTGTGTAGTGGCTAACTTTGCTTGCCAAAAAGTCGGTAGCTTCGGGAATTGCTTCAAATCCCATATTTTTAAAAATAATGCTTGCCCTTCTCATGTGGTAGGCTGAAGTTACAAGATATATTTTTGGTTTTTTAATGCCCGCTTTATTGAAAATCTCTTTTGTAAAGAGAGCGTTATGATAGGTATCTACGCTTCTTTTTTCGCTGATTACGCAAAATTTTCTCTGCAAAGTCTTTGACATTTCTATATTTAGATTTAGATATTTGTTTAGCTCTTTTATAGTCTCTTTTATGGCAAAGTCCTCTTCGCCCCTTTTAAAGGCGTTAAGTCCGGTATAGATTAAAGGGAGATTCTCTTTTTTTGCTATCATCAGACCATACATCAATCTTTTAAAAGATGAGCCTCCCAAAGGGATATTAGGCGGTTTGTAGATGCTTCCTCCCGCAAGCACCACCACAGCATCAACTCCCTTTTTTGCCTGAAAGGCTTTGTTGTACGGCTCTTCAAGCGGCATTAAGAGATAGTTTCCTATATGTTTTGTGGAGATTAGCAAAAATATCAAAGCAATAAAAAAGAGAGTCTTTTTAAATCTTTTTGCCAAAAAAGAGGCTATAAAAAGGGATATGACAAAGATTCCGGGAGGGAGGAGAAAGGATGTAAAAATTTTGGAGATGAAAAACATCAGATAAGTTTAACTCCTTTTTCTCCTTCCTCTATCTCTCCTATAACGTAACCTTCGCTGTTTTGCAAAACCTCTTTTAGATTTTCGGGCGATACGACGAGAATCATTCCCACACCCATATTAAAGGTTCTAAACATCTCATCTCTCTCCACATATTGTGAAATAAATTCAAATATAGGAAGAGTTTTTATTTTGGATGTATCTACGATGGCTTTGAGATTTTTGGGCAGGACTCTTGGAAGATTTTCCACTATTCCTCCGCCGGTTATATGCGCTAAGGCGTTTATTTGTCTTTTTAAGAGTTTAAACGTTTTTACATATATTTTTGTCGGAGTTAGGAGAATATCTATCAGTTTTTCTCCGTTTAGTTTATAATCAAAATCTAAATTAAGCTTTTCAAAAAAGAGTTTTCTAACCAAAGAGTAGCCGTTTGAGTGGATTCCGCTGCTTGGCAGGGCTACTAAAATATCTCCCTTTTTTACTTTTGTTTGGTATAGATCCTCTTTTTGGGCGATTCCTACCGCAAAACCTGCAAGATCGAAATCCCCCTCTTTATACATTCCGGGCATCTCGGCCGTCTCCCCTCCTATCAAAGCGCACTCGGCCTCTTTGCACCCTTTTGCTATCGATTTTACAACTTCGCTTGCTTTGTCTATATCAAGTTTTGCCGTAGCGTAGTAATCAAGAAAAAAGAGCGG